>NZ_JBXWSM010000059.1:0-27451 GCF_059613405.1 Ruegeria sp. BHSA118 | reverse complement strand
GATGACGCCAAGCGTCGCAAAGAAGGCCGCATGGCGGTCACGCGGGATCACCTGGGTGCTGATCGGTTCGGGCACAAGCCCCAGTTTGTCACAGACATGTTCCTCGACGGCGGGATCGATATTGGCAAATGTGCCGACGGCGCCGCTGATGGCCCCGGTTGCGATTTCCGCACGGGCATCACGCATACGGGACAGGTTGCGGTCCATCTCGGCATAGAACCGGGCAAAGGTCAGGCCCATTGTCGTGGGCTCTGCGTGGATGCCGTGGCTGCGACCGATGCGAACAGTGTCCTTGTGTTCAAACGCGCGGCGCTTGAGCGCTGCCAAAAGCCCTTCGAGATCGGCGATCAGGAGGTCGGCCGCGCGCGTCAGCTGGACGTTGAAACAGGTGTCCAACACGTCCGAACTGGTCATGCCCTGGTGCACGAACCGGGCCTCTTCACTGCCAACATGTTCGGCGAGATGGGTCAGAAAGGCGATGACATCATGTTTGGTGACGGCTTCGATCTCGTCGATGCGGGCGACGTCGAATTCCGCGTCTTTGGCTTTCCAAACGGCTTCTGCATTCTCACGCGGGATCACGCCCAGATCGGCCATGGCATCGCAGGCATGCGCCTCGATTTCATACCAGATGCGAAACTTGGTTTCGGGCGACCAGATGGCAACCATGTCAGGGCGGGAATAACGGGGAATCATTGGCGGCAGCACCTTTATGTGATTGGGATGAGGCGTTGGCGCGGGGTTTAGCCGCCTGTGCGCAAGGGAACAAGATGTGAGAGCAGGTATGAGACGGTTTGCCCTGATTTTCGCCCTTTGGCCGGGGGTTTTGGCGGCCGGAGACTTCCAGAAACTGTCCGGAGAGGAAATCCTGTCAGCCTTGGCGGGCAAGAAGCTGGAATACGGCGCGGGTGTTTGGCAGGTATTCGAAGCCAGCATGATCACGCAGTATTTCTCGGGCGGGCCCAGTGTCGGGCGCTGGGCGGTGAGAGGGGATCAATACTGCTCGACATGGCCACCTGCCGATTTGTGGGCCTGCTACGACGTCTGGCGAAATGGGGACGCGATCCGTTTCGTTGATGAAGCGGACGGCCAGACCGTCGGGGTCTATGCGAAATAGATTTCATGCGTTTGTCCGAGTGTTGGGGCGTGATGCGTGCAAAAGTCAGACGACATGTGCGGGGAACGGAAATGCCTGAACACGGTTTTCCTGGGTCTTTGCAACGCAGTGCTGGACAAGTCGCGCTTTCAGGGGTCAAGCTGAGGGCGAAGAAATCATCAGGTTATTGAGATATGCGTTTTTTATCATCTCCAATTCTTGCCGCTTGCGCCGCTGTCTGGCTGGGTGGGGCAGGAGCGGCACTGGCCGACACTCCGGTGACATATACCGAGGATGGTCGCGCATTGTTTCGGTTCGACGTGCCCGATTTCTGGGTGCTGCGCACCGGCGGCCCGCGTGAGATCGAAGACACCGGATTGGATGATCCGCGTGCGGTGGCACGGGTCATGGGGCTGCGTCCCGTAACGGACGACAACGTCTGGATGGGGTTTGTTTCGCCTTCGGGGGTTGCAACCATTCAGGATGGTGTCCGCTACTTGCAGGATATCGACAAGTTTCTGGTCAAAGACCCGACCCTTACCAGCACCAGCGACACCCGCATCGGCGGGTTGCCCGCCCGGGTCTTTCGGGGGACAGGGCGCCGCGATGGTAAGGGAGTGAACTTCACGGCCACTGTCATTGACTTGCCGCGCAACCGTGTCGCCATAGCGGTTGCCATCCTGCGGAACGGGGCAGACCCGGATTTCGCCGAAGATTTGAACGCCGTTTTCGCGTCGTTCCGGTCGCTTCTGTGAGGGGGGCAAGATGCGCATTGGACTGATCAAACGGATTTCCCTTGCATTGGGGCTGGGGGCTGCGACTTTGACGTTGTCGGCCTGTGACGGCGTAACGGTCGGCGTCGGATACGGGTATGACCCGTTCTATGACTCGATGCTGTGGAACGATTACTATCGCGATGTCGATGTGAATGTTGATATCAACCGCCCGGACCGCCCAGATCGACCCGTGCGTCCCGAGCGCCCGAACCCACCGGTTGCCAAACCTCCTGCGCGGCCGCGGCCCCCGGTGGCCCGGCCACCTGCCGCGCGGCCGCCAATACATCGTCCGGCACCACGCCGCAGATAATCAAAAGGCCGCCTGTCCAGCGGCCTTTTCTCAGGTAAGAAGTTCAGTCGTGATATGCGCCGAGCCTTCAAGTGTCCGGTGAACCGGGCATTTGTCTGCAATTTCCAGCAGGCGCTGTTTTTGTTCCTGATCAAGCGGGCCGCTCAGGCGGATTTTGCGGCGGAACTGATCCACTTTGCCCTCATTTGCCAAGCCGGCATCCTGAGCATGAACTTTGTCATGGCAGACATCGACGCTGACACTGGTCAGCGGCCATTTTTTGCGGCGCGCATACATCCTTATCGTCATGGACGTGCAGGCGCCGAGGCCGGAAGAGACAAAGCCATAAGGCGACATGCCCTTATCCGTGCCGCCGTAAGAGGCAGGCTCATCTGCAACCGCATGATGGTGTGGACCTGCCTGAATATCCTGCATGAAGCCATTCGGATCCGCTTCTGTCACGCGAATGACACCTTCCGGCGCACCTGGGGGTGGCGCGGGTGGGCAAAGTTTCAGATAGCGCGAGACCCAAGCCGAGATGACATCCGCGGCATATTCAGCATCAGAGGCCCGTGTGATCAGGTGATCGGCATCGTCGAGGGTGACGAAGCTTTTTGGGTGCTTTGCAGCCAGAAATATGGTGCTTGCGTTGTCGATACTGACCGTTTCGTCCCGAGGGGCGTGCAGGATCAGCAAAGCGGCCCTAAGATCAGCGATCGAGGCAGACAGGGCCGATCCCGCAATGTCGTCCACGAACGCTTTGCCAATTCGAAACGGGCGTCCGCCCAAGGTGACCTCGGCGCTGCCCTCCTGTTCGATCTGGGGTAGGGCTTCCTCGAAATGATGGGACACGTGGCCGGGATCCGCCGGTGCGCCCAAGGTGACCACGGCCTTGACCGTCGGAATTCCGGCACGCGCCCGCAAAACCGCCGCACCGCCAAGCGAGTGACCGATCAGCAGGGCAGGGGCCATGTTTCGTCCGGCCAGATATTGCGCGGCCGAGATCAGGTCCTCGACATTCGACGTGAAGGTCGTGTTGGCGAATTCTCCTTCGGAATGACCCAGGCCGGTAAAGTCGAACCGAAGCACTGCAATTCCCATGGCCGCCAGACGGGCCGAAATGCGCCGGGCCGCAGGTATGTCCTTGGAACAAGTGAAGCAATGGGCAAACAGGGCCGTCGCAAGGACCGGACCATCCGGCAAATCCAGCCGCGCGGCCAATTGGCTGCCGTCATGTCCGGCAAAAGTGATGCGTTCCGTGGGCATGTCGGCTCCTTGAACGGTTCGGGGAAACATCCCCAATACTGTGGTCAAGCCCGCCGGGTCACAACCCTTATGTCAAACGCGTCACGGGAAGGTGAGAACCAAGCGAGCGCCTTGCAATCCGAAAGATGCCCCGGGCGGTGACAGGCGCGGCCGCTAAATTGGGGTGGTCGGCGTTTCATCAATGTATGTGATGCAACACCGAACAAACATTCGCTTCACTTATGCCGCAATCAAACCCATCTACGGCCTACAGCATTTGATAAAGGAGACGCAGATGGCACATGCAGACGCTGCCGCACACCTTCCCAAGATACTTCCCGGTACAGTCATGGCGATTGTTCTGGCTGGCCTCGTGGGTTTTGCCGTCGGGCAATCCCGGCCCGCGGTTATCAGCGGGCCGCAGGCTCAGGTAAGCCCAACTGTCGAAGACTGGCACGGCAACGTGCGCCGGTCTCATTGGTCAGAATGAGGCGCCGGCTTCATTCGAGCCCCATCAACCGGGCATCGAAGGGGTATTTCGTCAGGTTTTCATATCCGTCTTCGGTTATGAGAACCTGATCCTCCAGCTTGATGCTGAAATCGCCACCCACTTCGCCCACGCAGGCTTCGACACACAAGACCATTCCGGGTTCCAGCGGATAATCATAGGCCCCTTCAACCGCCTTGTCCGGATAAGCAACCAGCGGCCATTCATCGCAAAGCCCGACGCCGTGCATCAGACAGCCATATTTCTGCGCCTGGAACTTCTCGTCCAGCCTGTGGGAATTTGCGGTCAGTTCGGGGATCATCACGCCGGGCTTGAGCATCTCCATATTGGTCATGATGTGTTCATGGGCGTGCTGCATGGCATAGATCATGTCCTCGCGCGGCTTCTGATCGCCAATCCACCAACTGCGGGAAATATCGATGCAAATCCCGTAAGAACCAATCAGGTCGGTGTCGAACGAGATGATCTCGTTCTGCTGGGTGATCCGTGGGCCACATTCCTGAAACCACGGGTTGGTCCGCTGACCCGAAGCCAACAGACGGGTTTCGATCCACTCTCCGCCACGCCTGATGTTTTCGGCGTGAAGAACAGCCCAGATATCATCTTCCGAGGTCTTGCCGTCACCGACATTGGCACGGGCAAACCGTTCCATTTCGGCAACCGCAGTTTCGCAGGCATGGCTGGCGCAGCGCATGGCCAGGATTTCGTCGGGCCCTTTGACGGCGCGGGTCTTCTCGGTCAGCTCTTCGCCTTCCATGATGTCGAACCCCTGCGCCTCGAGCGCGCGCAACCCGTGCAGCATGATCTTGTCGACGGCCAGGCGCATGTTGCCGCCGCCGTGTTCTTCGATCAGTACGCGTACTTCGTTCGAGAACACATCCGCGGCAACGTCAACCTTGTCGCCCCGGTCGAAGTAGAACAGGTCGGCGCCCGAGCGCTGCTCGCGCACAAGCGGGTTGAAGGTGCTGAGGAAGGGAGAGTTCTTGTAATCCCAGATCACCATATAGCCATCCGCACACAGCAGAACCGCCCGAAACGGATTGTGGGTGTTCCACAGCTGCATATTCGTGCTGTCGGTGGCATAGCGGATATTCAGCGGGTCAAAAATCAGCAAGCCGCCATAGCCGCGGTCCACGACGGCCTGTGTCAGCCGCTTCCAGCGGTGTTCCCGCATCCGCGCCAGATTGGGAAGTTCCAGCCCCGCAGCGGCCCACTCGTCAAACGCAAGCTGCGTCGGGCCAATCTCGATCCGGTCATTTTCGTTTGGCGTACCATCGCCCAATGTCGTGCCACGGCTGGGGTCAATCTTGCGCGTGTCTCGGTAGTGCTGGTTCATGGCTGGCCTCGTTGCTTGTTCCAATTACAATTCATCCACCACAACCAATCGTCTGAGAAAAATGCGACGGCGAGGTTGTCGTTTTCGACCGACAAGAAAAACTGTGCATGCTAAGCCACCGGCATGACACGTATTCTGCAAAACAAGATCCCGTATGATGTCGAAAACCCGCGCGCTTTACCGGGTATTCAACCGGCAACCATGGAAAACTGGCTGCATCAGGATGAGGCTTTTGCCGGCCAGATGCGACGCCGCGAAGAAATTCTGGCTGAGCGGCGCGACGATGTTCTTGCGCTTGATCCTGGGGCCAAACCTGCCGCTGTGGAGTTGCTGGATCTGGTTCTGACGCAGACATATCCCACGGCCGGGGCAGAGGTCGCAAGGCCGGATGGCGTATCCGTCGCGATCGATCGGGATCGTCCGCTTGATACACTATGCAGGCTGGTGCAGGAGGACTTCTGCATCCTTCAGAAACGGGAAGATGAGCATGTTCTGACGGGTGCCATACTGTGTTTTCCCGCCAGTTGGCGCTTGTCCGAGAAATTCATGCGGCCGCTGATTGATATCCACGTGCCCGTGGATAGCTATGACGCCAATGTCGCGAAACGGGTGCAGAGGCTGTTTGACGGTATTCAACCCGGTCGCCCGCTGTGGCGCTTCAACGCCCTGTGGTACGAAGACCCGGAGCTGTTCCAGCCTCGCAGTGCCAGTGAGCCGCGCAAAATACGGGACCGGCGTCAAGCGTCTTATCTGCGAAGCGAGCGGCAGACGTTATTGCGTTTGCCGAATACCAACGCGGTCGTGTTTTCCATCCACACATACGTTCTGGCCGCGAACGCGATCCCGGAAACGGAAAACCCCGCCTGATGGCGGGGCCTCCTAGGAGGGTCTTCGATAATTCCTTTACATGCCCAAGGCGCCCGCTACATCAGCCAACGCGTTGCTGGCGTTCAGTGCGACAATGGCAAATGTGAACACAAGCACCTGTGTGTTCAGGCGGAAATCCTCGCCCCGGATCAGGTTGACTGCGGCCATCGATACGGCAATTGGTGCGGAAACGCTGGCCAGAACTCCGGTCATGCACCAACTGCTGAGGCGCAGGATGTCGCTTGGCTTGTCATCATCATCCGCGATGGAAGCGCCTGCGTCCTTCTGGGTGGGCAGGTCTGCCTCGTCGCTTCGGAACGCGATGCTGAGCAATTGTTCGTCCGTCAGTTGAATTGGACGCGCGGCAGGAGTGTGTAGGGCAGTGATCGTGTCATCCTGTACCGACTGCTGCATCCCGGCAAACTGTCCGGTCAGTGATTGAAAGATCTGCTTTCGATCCCGCGTTGTTCGGCTTGGTGTCAGGGTGTCAAAGGCGCTCATGAAGTGCTCGACGGTGAGAACCGTGTGCGGCGACAACCATTCAACCCGCCGGGTCGAACAGATATCGACCATGCGATACAGAGTAACCACCAGCATCAGTTCGGAAATCTCGGCGTCGTCCAAAAGTGGCGAGACTGGCGTGATCGTCAGTACCAACCTGTTTTGGGGATGTGACACGCGGGGTTTTGTCATGGTTTTCAACCCTGCGGCGCGATCCATGCGCTCGTAACGATCCTGCTGCCCGGAGGTGCCTGTATCCAGAGTCATCCGCACAAGATACTGGCTCGAGACGATGCTGGCCTCGGTCGCGCTGAGCAGGGCCTTGCGCTCAACCAGATGACCGTAGTCTTCCAGCGTCGTGGCGACGATCGTTCCAAAGCGCTCTATCGCGCCAGTTGCGTCGCCATCAAATTGCAGGCCGCCATGGTAGCTGTGCTTCCGAGCCACTGCCCTGTCCTTTTTTTCGTTCTGTCAGCCAAAGGTTAGCACCCCTTCTTGCAGAGAATTTGGCAAAAAATGCAAAAAAAGTGAAATTTCCCGGCGATTGGTTACGCTTTGGAAACCAAGCAACTAAAGGCTTTTGTTTGTCACTGTGGCGGAAATGTGGCGAAATCGGGCGCAGCGCGTGTTGTCGGTGCGGCGGGGCTAATTGTCGATTCGGGCGGCCATAATTGCGATGGATTGCTGATAGACCGAGGCTGCATTCCACTGCTGCAAGACGCGGAAATTTGGTTCCCCGGGTTGATAGCCGCGCCCCGGTTTCCACCCCTTCTGGCGAAGAAAATTGGCGGTTGAGGCCAGTGCATCCGTCATGTTGTAGAAGTCCACGCGCCGGTCGCCCGTAGCATCGACACCATAGGTCAGGGCGTTGCCGGGCAGGAATTGCGTGTGGCCCAGTTCGCCATGTTTTGCCCCTTTTGTCGCCATTGTGATGCTGCCCATGTCGACCAGTTTCAGTGCCCCAATTGCGTGGGGAATAAAGAACTCAGACCGGCGACAATCATAGGCCAGAGTTGTGATTGCGGAAACAACCTGACTGTCACCCATGAAATTGCCAAAGCCGGTTTCCATGCCGTGAATGGCGATCAGAACGCCCGCAGGAACACCATATTGCCGCTCAAAGGCGGCATAATAGTTCGGGTTGGCAGCTTTGCGTTTGCGGCCCTGAGCGATGATTGTATCAGCCCCTCGGACTCGCATGAATTTGTCCAGCGAGTATTTGAAGCTTTTTTGATTGCGGTCCGCGGCGATGGTGCGCGTGGCATATTGTGTCTGGGACAGCGCTTGCAGCCCCTTCTTTTTCACCCCCGCCTTGCGTGCCTGTTTGGCAAAATCGACCTTCCACGCCTCAAATCCTGCGCTGGTGTTGCCACAGGGTGCGGCCAGAACCGGGGACGTCAGGGAAAAGGCAAGAATGGTGGCTAGGCGAAACATGGGCGTAATCCGATGGAATTGAAATCTTCGGTCAGCCTAACGTGGGCTGCGCCTTGGGCAAAGCGGTTAATAAAGGTCCAGCTCACCCTTTTTCCTGAGCGTTTCGAACCATTCCTCTGGGGTGGCATTGATGCGGGCGTGTTTCACCATCATTGCGTTCATATTTGGCAAGCGGGTCGAATCCGGCCAGTCTTTGGGTTGCCACAGATGCGCGCGGATTACACATTTGGGACAGTGTGCAAATGCTGTCTCGACATGGATGAGCAGCGCCAGTTTTAGCAGGTGCCCGTCAATGGCCATGGTTTCAAGCAAACGGGGGTCAGCACAGATACGGGCTGTGCCGCGAATGCGGAGCGTTTCCATCTTGCCCGGAACAAAGAACAGGACGCTGACGCGCGGATCCTTGAGAACATTGTGGAACGTATCCACGCGTTTGTTTCCCGGCCGATCCGGGATCGCGATCAGGGTTTCGGACAGCACCTGAACAAAGCCGGGCGGGTCGCCACGGGGTGAAACATCAAGATGCCCGTCCGTGTTGGCCGAAGCGATCAGGCAAAATGGCGAGGTCGCTATGAAATCGCGACACATCTGATCGAGTGAGGACACCTCCTTGGCAATGATCTGTGGCAGCGGATGGCCAGAGATCCGTCTCAGCTCCTGTTCGGATGTCACAAGGTTTGAGAATTTCGAGAAAGGTGAGGTATCGCAAGGCATACTGTCGTCTCCGGCCGGGAGTGTTCTCACCAGTCTGTTGGATCAACGGCGGCGCGTCAAACCGTGTGGGCAGAAATGATAAGGGCGCCCGAAGGGGCGCCCTGGAAATTCGTTCCAAAACTCAGCTTAGCAGCTGTAGTACATGCCGTACTCCACCGGGTGCGGCGTGTGCTCGTAGGTTTCCACCTCTTCCATCTTGAGCGCGATGTAGCCGTCAATCTGGTCTTTGGTGAACACATCGCCCTGAAGCAGGAAGTCGTGATCCGATGCCAGAGCTTCCAGAGCTTCACGCAGGCTACCGCAGACGGTTGGGATGTCGGCCAGTTCCTCGGCGGGCAAGTCGTACAGGTTCTTGTCCATCGCCTCGCCGGGGTTGATCTTGTTCTTGATGCCATCAAGACCAGCCATGAGCAGGGCGGCAAACGCCAGATAAGGGTTGGCGGCCGGATCGGGGAAGCGTGCCTCGACACGTTTGGCTTTGGGGCTTTCAGTCCATGGGATACGCACACAACCCGAACGGTTGCGCGCCGAATAGGCCCGCAGAACGGGGGCTTCGAAACCAGGGATCAGACGCTTGTAGCTGTTGGTTGCCGGGTTGGTGAAGGCGTTCAGAGTCTTGGCGTGCTTCAGGATGCCGCCGATGAAATACAGCGCCTCGTCCGACAGGTCGGCATATTTGTCGCCGGCGAACAGGGGCTTGCCATCTTTCCAGATCGACATGTTCACATGCATGCCGGTGCCGTTATCACCTGCGATAGGCTTCGGCATGAAGGTCGCCGATTTGCCGTAAGCGTGGGCCACGTTGTGGATGACGTACTTGTACTTTTGCAGCTCGTCGGCCTGCTTGGTCAGGCTGTCAAAGATCAGGCCCAGCTCGTGCTGGCAAGACGCTACTTCGTGGTGGTGCTTGTCGACCTTCATGCCCAAACGTTTCATGGTCGACAGCATTTCCGAACGCAGGTCCTGGGCTTCATCGATCGGGTTGACCGGGAAGTAGCCGCCCTTGACGCCCGGACGGTGGCCCATGTTGCCCATCTCGTATTCGGTGTCGGTGTTCCACGACGCATCCGTTGCATCAACTTCGAAGGATACTTTGTTGATGCTGTTGGAAAAACGAACGTCATCAAACAGGAAGAATTCAGCTTCGGGACCCATGTAGGCAACGTCACCGATACCGCTGGACTTCAGGTAGGCTTCGGCTTTCTGCGCGGTTCCGCGCGGGTCGCGGCCATAGGCTTCACCGGTGTCGGGCTCAACGATCGAGCAGTGCAGACACAGTGTCTTTTCCGCATAAAACGGGTCGATGTAAGCCGAGGTCGTGTCGGCGATCAGCTTCATGTCCGAATTTTCGATCGACTTCCAGCCTGCAATGGACGAGCCGTCAAACATGAAGCCTTCTTCCAGGAAATCTTCGTCGACCAGATCGACGTCCACCGTGACGTGCTGTAGTTTGCCGCGCACGTCGGTGAAGCGGATGTCGACATAGGCGACGTCTTCTTCGCGGATTGTATTGAGAACTGCGTCTACGCTCATTCCCTTGGTCCTTTTGATAGATGTGTCAGTAATCGTGTGAGTTAGAGCGCTTCCGAGCCGGTCTCGCCGGTCCGGATGCGAATGGCTTGGTCGACGGGCGAGACGAAAATCTTGCCGTCTCCGATCTTGTCGGTTTTGGCGGCCGACACGATTGCTTCGATCGCGGCGTCGACCTGGTCGTCGTCCAATACGACCTCGACTTTAACCTTGGGCAGAAAATCGACGACATACTCGGCGCCGCGATACAGTTCGGTATGGCCTTTCTGGCGACCGAAGCCTTTGACCTCGATGACGCTGAGGCCCTGGACGCCCACATCCTGCAATGCCTCTTTTACTTCGTCCAGTTTGAACGGCTTGATGATCGCTTCGATCTTTTTCATCCCGGTTCACCTTGAATGGTTGTCTCAGGGGCAGTGATCACGTCTAAGATCGGGCGGCAATGTGATTGCGATATCGTGCAGGTCGGGATGCTTGGAAAAACGATCGGGTGCTAAATTTTGAGCGATTTGCACAAAAAGTAATCAAAACTGAATCGGACGAGGGGTGAAAGGATGGAATTGCTGACAGCGGCACAGATGCGGGCCATTGAGCAGGCCGCCATCAAGTCTGGTGACGCGACCGGTCTGGAACTGATGGAGCGGGCCGGGCAGGGTGTTGTTGACGCGATTTTCGAGGAATGGCCCGTGTTGGACAGGCGAGGGGCCAGCCCCTCGCGCTCCCCGGGATATTTAGAGCCAGATGAAGAGGATCCGCTGCGCGCAGTGGTGCTGTGCGGACCCGGCAACAATGGGGGTGACGGGTTTGTCGTGGCACGGCTTTTGCAGCAGCTGGGTTGGGAGGTTGAGGTCTTCCTTTATGGAGACCCGGCAAAGCTGCCACCGGATGCGCGGGCGAATTATGAGAGATGGGGAGCAAAGAACGAGGTTCGCGTATTCGCCGTCGATCCTGCCCCGTTTAAGGATGATTTTCTTAGGTTTCCAAAGAGCATTGATCTGGTTGTCGACGGGGTTTTTGGCACGGGTCTCACCCGACCATTTGTCGGTGTGTTTTCCATGTTGGCCAACGAACCAGCCAGAACCCTGCTGCGAGATCAAGGCGTAAAGGTCGTTTCAATTGACGCGCCAAGCGGCTTGTGCGCCGACAGTGGTCGCATTCTCGGCAATGCGATTGTTGCTGACATGACGGTGACGTTTCACAGCAAAAAGCTTGGGCATGTTCTGGGTGATGGTCCGATGACCTGCGGGACGGTCCGAACCAAGTCGATTGGGCTTGAAACACTTGAAGACGGTCAGATCGTTCACACAACCGAGGCCGACAGGGTGAAGCTGTCGAAAGTTCCGGTTGGCCACAAATACTCGCATGGCCACGCTTTGATCCTGTCCGGGGGGGCGGGCAAAACAGGGGCCGCGCGGTTGGCGGCGCGGGGGGCTTTGCGGGTTGGGGCAGGGCTGGTGACGCTGGGCGTGCCGCCGTCTGCGCAGATGGAGGTGGCCAGCCAGATCACGGCCCTCATGTTGCAGCGGGTTGATGGGGCTGATGGGTTGTCTGAAATACTGGAGGATACGCGCCTGAATGCGCTCTGCCTGGGGCCTGCGCTGGGGTTGGAGCGGGCGCGGGCGCTTGTGCCGATCGCCTTGGCTGCGCGGCGGGCGACCGTGTTGGATGCGGATGCTTTGTCAGCTTTTGCCGAGGATCCCGGCGCCCTGATCGCGCGATTGCACGACAAATGCGTACTGACACCGCATGGCGGGGAATTTGCACGGGTATTCCCGGACATCGCCGCGCAGATGAAGGCGCTTCCGGTCAAGGGCCCGGCGTTTTCCAAGGTGGACGCAACGCGTGCTGCTGCAAAACGGGCTGGGTGCGTGGTTCTGTTCAAGGGCCCGGACACGGTGATTGCTGCGCCGGATGGACGGTGCGTAGTCAACTTGGCCGTATACGAAAGAGCGGCCCCCTGGTTGGCGACGGCCGGGTCTGGCGATGTGCTGGCAGGGTTCATCGCAGGTTTGTTGGCGCGAGGTTTGGCACCGATGCGGGCGGCGGAAACTGCGGCTTGGCTGCATGTGGAGTGCGCGCGCCAGTTCGGGCCGGGTTTGATCGCGGAAGATTTGCCGGAACAGGTGCCGGAGGTTTTCAGAAAGTTGAATATTTGAGTTCGTTGGGCATGGAACGGCCCAATTCACGGCGAGTCGGCGAAAATCCGCCGTCAAGGTTCGCATCAATGCAGACCGAATGTTTGCCAGATGCATAGCTGGACGTCACAATTTATTTGCGCACTTTTTTGCAGATTTTCGAATAGATCCGTAACTGTATGATATAAAATGCAAAATATTCGTTTTTTCCGACAATCTATGTTGCGAAATTGCAATGCTTGCGAGGGAGTGAATGCGAACCACTGGAACGCTCGTAGTTAGTAAACAATTGGACAGTACCCGAACCCCGAACCTTTCATGGTGAGTGAAATGACCCTTAACATCAAACCGATATCAGTAGCCGCTGTTCTGACTGCGACGACCGCCATCCCGGCTGTGGCGGAAATGAAGTACGAAAACAATAGTGGCGGATATGTGCTGCTGTATGGGCAACTGCACCCCGCCTTGATCTCGGTGGATGACGGACAGGATACCGAGACCCGTGTTCTCGACAACGATCTGTCGAACAGCCGTGTTGGCCTGCGTCTTGTGCAGCCATATGGAAGCAACGAGTTCCAATTTTGGTTTGAAACGGGCCTTGGTCTGCCGGGTTCGGCGTCTGCCAATCAATTCGGAACCAACGCAGATGGTTGGAATCGCGAAGACATTCGCCATGTGGATTTTTCGCTGAAAGGTGGCTATGGCAAGTTTTCGGCAGGTCAGGGCAGCATGGTCGCTGATGGTGCCGCAGAGGTTGATCTGTCATATGTCGGAACCGCGCTGTATTCGTTCACCAACGATGAAAATTCAGGGTTCTTCTATCGCGACACGACCGGTTTGCTGAGCGGTATTACAGTTGGCGACAGTTCCAGCAACTTTGACGGCGCGCGGCGCGGTCGTGTGCGGTATGATACGCCAACGTTCAATGGGTTCTCAGCTGGATTCGCTTATGGTCAGAACATTTTGTCCAGCAGCGACGATGACGATTATTACGACGTCGGTCTGTTTTATGAAAACACCTTTGCCGGTGGTGTGGAATTCGCCGCAGCCGTTGCCTATTCGGTACGAGACCGGGACAACAATTCGGGGGATCGCAAAGATACGATCGGTTCTGCTTCTGTCCTGCTTCCCAGCGGGTTGGGCTTTACGATTGCGGGCGGTACGCGCGACGATGATCAGGCCGGTGCTACGGATCCGAACTATTGGTATGGTAAGATCTCGTATGAAGGCAACTGGGTGTCCTGGGGCAAGACCGGCGTCGGCATCGATTACTATGATGGCTCGGATTTCCAGAGCAACGGTTCTGACACCAAAGCCTGGGGTGTCGCGGTCGTGCAGAAAGTCGAAGCGATCAATACGGATGTCTATCTGAAATACCGCAACCACGATTTCGATGACGGCACATCCTTTGACAACAACGAAGCATGGGTTCTGGGCGCACGCTGGAAGTTCTGATTGCCCGGCTGGAACAAGCGCGAACGCCCCGGTTTCCGGGGCGTTCTTTTTTGCGGTTTTGGCGATCAAATACCACTGGATTCAGCCTTTGCCCCTTGCACGTGGGCGGCTGGGCAAATAGAAGGCTTCAAATTTGCCCGGCGCGCCCTATTTGCGCGCCCCGAATCCTATGGGGACTACCATAATGCAGGTTACCGAGACGCTGAACGAAGGTCTGAAACGTGGCTACAACATCGTTGTGTCAGCAGCCGAGCTGGACGAGAAGGTCAATGAAAAGCTGACCGAGGCGCAGCCGGAAATCGAAATGAAAGGTTTCCGCAAAGGCAAGGTGCCAATGGCGCTGCTGAAAAAGCAGTTTGGCCAGCGCCTGTTGGGCGAGGCGATGCAGGAAACCATCGACGGCGCCATGAACAAGCATTTCGAAGACAGCGGTGATCGCCCCGCGCTTCAGCCCGAGGTCAAGATGACCAATGAGGACTGGAAAGAAGGCGATGACGTGGAAGTCGCCATGTCCTACGAGGCGCTGCCGGCGATCCCGGAAGTTGACCTGAAATCGGTCGAGTTGGAGAAGCTGATCGTCAAGGCCGATGACGCTGCTGTCGAGGAAGCGCTGAACAATCTGGCGGAAACCGCTCAGGACTTCAAAGCGCGCCGCAAGGGATCAAAAGCCAAGGACGGCGACCAGATCGTGTTCGATTTCGTCGGCAAGGTTGACGGCGAGGAATTCGAAGGTGGTTCGGCAGAGGATTACCCGCTGGTTCTGGGCTCGAACAGCTTCATCCCCGGCTTCGAAGAGCAACTGGTTGGCGTGAAAGCCGAAGAAGAAAAAGACGTCAACGTCACGTTCCCTGAAGAGTACGGTGCCGAGCATCTGGCCGGAAAAGACGCCGTGTTCACCTGCACAATCAAGGAAGTCAAAGAACCGGTTGCTGCGGAAGTGAACGACGAGCTGGCCAAAAAATTCGGTGCCGAAGATCTGGAAGCCCTGAAAAAGCAGATCGCCGAGCGTCTGGAAGCTGAATATGCAGGTGCATCGCGCGCCGTGATCAAGCGCGCTTTGCTGGATGCGCTGGACGAGATCGTGTCGTTCGACCTGCCGCCGTCGCTGGTTGAAGCCGAAGCCAAGCAGATTGCGCATCAGCTGTGGCACGAAGAAAACCCAGAAGTCGAAGGCCACGACCACGACCCGATCGAGCCTACGGACGAGCACACCAAGCTGGCCGAGCGCCGCGTGCGTCTGGGCCTGTTGCTGGCTGAACTGGGCCAGAAGGCCGAGGTTGAAGTCACCGACGCCGAGATGACACAGGCAATCATGAACCAGGCACGTCAGTACCCGGGTCAGGAACGTCAGTTCTTTGAGTTCGTTCAGCAGAACGCACAGATGCAACAACAGCTGCGTGCGCCGATCTTTGAAGACAAGGTTGTGGACTACGTGTTGGAGCTGGCTCAGGTCGCCGACAAGGAAGTCAGCAAAGACGACCTTAAGAAAGCCGTTGAGGCACTGGAAGAGGAGTAATCCTCTTCCTTCCCTTCATCAGAAGAAGGGACAAAAAACGGAGCCGCCTGCAATCAGACGGCTCCGCATGGGTGGCTTTTGTATCTATGAGGTGAGGGGGTCAGGCCTCATGAGCAAAAGCACGGGGGGTTTCCAAAAGAGCGGTTTTTTGTTCTGGCGTGAACGTATCCGTAAGCGCTTCGATCAGCTTGAGGACATCCTGCCGTTCAGCTTCGGTTTTTGCCGCGCTCATCTGTTCCACAAAGTACTTCTCTAGATCGGTGAGTGGTTTGTGATCCTGATTCGCCGGGTTCTTGGCCGCGGCTTTCTTCGCCGCAAACAGGGCCAGCGCCTCTTCGTCGTCCATGAAGACGTCATTGTGAATGTCCGCAAATTCACGCAGGCCGGCGATACGTTCTTCGGTGCAGTCCAACAAAGCGGCCAATGCGTGAACCTTGCCCATTGGAACCGTCTTGCCGACATAGTCATAAGGCGCGCAATTCGAACGCTTCAGCACCCGATCCATGACCGGATCGATCACGGTGATGATGTCCTGAATACCTGCGTTTTTCGCATATTCCAAAGATCCGATCATCAACTCGCAAGTCGCGTAGGAGACTGAGTTCTTTTCCTTGCCACGCGTGAGGCGTTGGGTGTCTACGCAGAAACGAGTGGATTCCCACATGGTAGCGCTGCGAAGAGGTGCTTCGCCGCAAAGGATCGCCGAAAAGACATCCGACAACATGTGAGGTCCGGTTGTCTGGAGGGCACGCACGGCTGCGACGACATTCCCCTCATCGTCGAGTCCGATTACATATGCCGGGTCCAGTTGATCGAACTCGTCGATTTCTTTTCCGTCTTGAATGTTGACGTCCCATCCCAGGCGCCCACCAAAAACGCGTGCTCTCAGCTCGAACATTTCGTCAAGAACTTCGCTGAACATATGTCTGTTCAGGCCATCTACCACGATGATCATTTCTTCCCCCTTCGAGTGGTTGTTCGGTAAATTAGAAGTTACCGGACTCGGGGAGATTTTCTATTGGGGGTTTCCCGTATTTTGGCGAAATTTGGCGATTTTTTTGTTTAACTTGGGGTAATAAGCCCAATTGCAATCGCGCGGCCAACGGCCTGAGGGGTGGTCAGCGCACTAAGCTTTTCTCGGCTGGAACGCAAGTGCACTTCTACGGTTCGGTGCGAAATGGACAGAATATCGCCGATATCCTGTTGCGATTTCCCCGCTGCAACCCACTGCAATATCTCTGTCTCACGTCTGGAGAGCGTTGGATGATACAGCGCGCTGGTCAATTCGTCTGATGAAACCACGTTGTCATGGATGTGCACTGCCATCGACTGCAAGTCACTGATGACATGCGTATAAAGCTTGCGCCATTCCTCTTTGCTGCAATCGCGCGTTGCGCTCAGCAGGCCGATATCCCCATAGGGGCCGCGCACGGGAATCGTAACGCCTTGGTTCGGCAATCCAAAATCATGGGCATCCCGGAATACACGTTGGAAATCGGGGCTGCGCTCGAGGCGGCTCCAATCCACGGGCGCGATGCTGCGGCGGGCCATGTGGATGGTCGGGTCGATCATGATCAGACCCTGGTTCTGGTAATGCTTGTTCCAGGCGTCGTCATATGTCACGAAGCCTGCCACCGTACCGGCGGCCGGGTTCATGCCAGCATATGCAGCATGATCCATATCATGCTTCTCACAGATTTGCCTTAGAAATTCGGTGTATCGAACTTCTGAATCCGGCAGAGTGCTCAGATCGACAATTTCCATGTGGTGCCTACCAGCTGCGGCCCATCTTACAGCCCGATGGTGTCGTCGAGCATGCATATAACACAGAGTGGAACCCGTTTACCTCACCGAGCCAGAACACCATACTTTCCTAAACATGACAAGGCGAGGTACTAATTGTCTGCGCAATTCCAAATATTGAGACATTCAATAGAACATTTTTGTCACTATTCAGCGAATAGTGCTAATTTCACGCGGCTTTCTGACGCTATTTACCGTCAGTTGGCGGGTTTCAGCCCAGTTTCCACCAGCAATCCGCGCGCCTTGGCTTCGGGGTAAAAGCCCTTGGCATAAAGAAATATGGCCCGATCCTGGTTGCCATCAGACAGAAGCCAGGCGCCCCGAAGGTATTTCCCGGCGAACTCAAGGTTGGTGTCCGCGTCCAACAAGCCTTTGGCGTTTCCGGTGTATCCCATGGATCGCGCGGTGGCCGGAAGGATTTGCAGCAGCCCATAATAGGGTCGGTTGACCGCCCAGGGGCGATGCGTGCTTTCACGAATGGCAAGCTTGTGAACAAGCTCTCGCGGAAGCTCGTAATGGTCCGCCCATTTGTTGATCGACGCACGAAGTTCCGGCGTTTCGTTTGGATAGAGCAGAGGGTTGAACTGTGATGTTTCGGCCTTGGAGACTTCTCCTGCACTGCAGGCAACCAATGGGGCTGTCAGTAAGAGTGCCAAGAGATTGCGACGTGTGAACGGGGGCATAAGTTTCTCCGGGGTTTCGAGTGGCAATGATATGGCCTGAGTATTTGGCTGCAAGATAATGGATGGAGTTGGGCTGAAATTTGCTGGTTTGGCTCGGAAACAAGAAAAAAGGCCGCGCTGAAGCACGGCCTTTGTTTTGTTCGAAACCTTGCCGGATCAGGCTTTGGCTTCGTCTTCCTCGGCAGGAGCGGCTTCCGGGGCCAGCTCTTCGTCCTCGGACGCGGCCGAGCCGATGTCGTCGAACAGTTCGGCGATCTCGAATTCAGCAGCGGCTTCTTCTTCAGCAGCCAGTTCCTGAATCGATTTGCCCGAAGCCTGCAGTTCAGCTTCTTCTGCCGAACGGGCCACGTTCATCTTGATTTCGACTTCAACCTCGGGGTGCAGTTTAACGGCGACAGTGTGCAGACCCAGTTCCTTGATCGGGGCGATCAGGACAATCTGTTTCTTGTCGACGGTGAAACCTGCTTCGGTTGCGGCGTCAGCGGCGTCACGCGGGGTGACCGAACCGTACAGAGCGCCGGCATCCGATGCCGAGCGAATCACGACAAACTGCTGACCGTCCAGCTTTTCAGCCAGGGCCTCAGCTTCTTTCTTGGTTTCCAGGTTGCGGGCCTCAAGCTGCGCTTTCTGGGCTTCGAACGACGCGATGTTGGCGTCGGACGCGCTCAGGGCTTTGCCCTGGGGCAGCAGGAAGTTGCGGGCGTAGCCGGGCTTGACGTCAACGACGTCGCCCATCTGACCCAGTTTCGCAACGCGTTCCAGAAGGATAACTTGCATGTCAGTCTCTCCTTACTTCACGGCGTAGGGCAGCAGGGCGAGGAAGCGGGCGCGCTTGATAGCACGGGCCAGTTCACGCTGCTTTTTCGCCGAAACGGCGGTGATGCGCGAAGGCACGATCTTGCCACGCTCAGAGATGTAGCGCTGTAGCAGACGCGTGTCTTTGTAGTCGATCTTCGGCGCGTTCTCACCCGAGAACGGGCAGACCTTGCGGCGGCGGAAAAATGGTTTTGCGGCCATGGTTTAGTGTCCTTTCCTCAGGCGGTGATCAACGACGCTCGCGGCGGTCGCCACGCTCGTCACGCTTCTGCATCTGAACCGACGGGCCGTCTTCGTGGCCGTCGACCTTGATGGTCAGAACGCGCATGACGTCGTCATGCAGGCGCATCAGGCGTTCCATTTCCTGTACCGCACCCGAGGGGGCATCGGTCTTCAGGAAGGCATAGTGGCCTTTGCGGTTCTTGTTGATCTTGTAGGCCATCGTCTTGACGCCCCAGTACTCGCTATCAACCAGCTTGCCGCCGTTGTCAGCCAGAACGGTGCCGAAATGTTCGACGAGGCTTTCCGCCTGCGCGTTGGACAGGTCCTGACGCGCGATCATTACATGCTCATACAGTGGCATGTGCACTCCTGTTTATATCAAGGCGCATTTCATAGGCGGGGCCATCCGGTCCTTCGCGACCCTGCCACGAGAGGCTGCGCGATTCATCTGATTGCGAAGGATGGCCCCGTATACACGTTTGAACCGCAGGAGCAAGCCCTGCCACATATGCCTTTGAGACGCCGTCCAATTTCCTTTGGGCCGCCCCAATGCTGACGCTTTTCGGCTCAAAGTTGTTTTGCATACCGGACGTTACCCGGACCAAACAGAAAATCGACAGTAACCTGATAAAAGGTGAAGTGTTATGACCGCGACCAATACAAACACATACCGGGAAGAGGCGGCAGGCTCGCGCTTTGAGCATTCGGTGCCGGTGATGATTGCCTTCGCGCCAAACTGGAAGGCCCGTTTGATCCTGGCGCGGTTGGTAGGAGCGTTCCTGATCTTTTCGGCGTTTTCGATGTGGCTGATGCCGGGTTCGATCGTGGGTGCAGATGTCTGGCCGATCAAGATGGTGGCATCCATGCTGTTTCTGATTGTCGGTGTCAGTTTGCTGACAATCGAAGTTTTTGATCAACGCCCGGATGCTTATTTCGATCCGATCCGCCGCGAAGTCCGTGTTCTGCAAAAGAACGAGGACGGGCGCCCTCAGACGGTGCTGCGCCGCAGTTATGAGTCGCTGGGTGGTGCACGTTTTGAGGAAAACGAAGTCCACTTGTTCGATGTGGATGGGAGCCTTTTGATGAAGCTGCCCCTTGAATCGGCGGATGTCAGCCGAGCGTTGAAAGGACAACTGAGCAAGAGCGTAACAATTTTCGGCTGAACTTTATTCTGTTCAAAAAGGAACAGATGTTGTGACTCGAAAAAGGTTGTGTGCCGCCGACAGGCGGCACATTTTGTTCGTGAGCAACCCTGACGGATTGCATTCACAAAAACGCGGAGATTGTTATGAAATCCACCCTTCTTGCTGCTGCACTGGCCGTATCGGCGACCACGGCATTCGCCAGCGCCGAGAAATACGTGCTGGACCCGAGCCACAGCCAGGTTGTCTTCACCTATGACCACCTGGGCTTTTCAACGACAACCGGCATGTTCTCGGGCTTTGAGGGCGAGATCATGTTTGATCAGGAAGATCCGGCTGCGTCGAGCGTCAGTGTGTCGATGCCGGTATTGGAAATGTTCACCGGCTGGAAGCCGCGTGAAGATCACTTCATGACCGAAGATTTCTTTGGTGCGACCGACGGCGATCTGATCACCTTTACCTCGACAGGTATCGAAGTGACGGGTGAAAACACTGCCAAGATTACCGGCGACCTCACCATGAACGGCGTGACCAAATCCGTTGTTCTGGACGCAAAACTGAACAAGGTTGACACCCACCCGATGGCAAACAAGCCATGGGCCGGTTTCAACGCAACCACGACCCTTGTCCGCAGTGAATTTGATCTGGGCCAGTTCGCACCGTTTGTAAGTGACGAAGTGCAGGTGCAGATCTCGGTCGAAGCGCAAAAAGCCGAATAAGCGTAAGACAACGAACAAGAAAACCGCCGGTGATCCTGTCACCGGCGGAATTTTTTTGGCATTACTGACTGCGGGACGCAGCGAGTTCCACAGCGACTGAGACGGTGAAGCCGAGCGAATCTTCGGTGGGCTGCGATGCGCCGATGCCGAAATCCAACCTGTTCAGATCAACCGATCCCGTCATGGTCGCGGTGCCGTCCTGAAGCTCCAGTGAAAACGGGAGTATGATGTCGATCATCTTGTCGCGGATTGTCAGCGGTCCGCGTGCCTCGTATCCGTTTTCGGTTTTGAAAAGGTCAGCCGTGAACTGGGCCGTCGGAAACTGGGCGTTGTTGAAGAAATCCGCACCCATGGCCTGTTCGGTTACGGTTCCGAGGCTGAGAGACCCTATGGCAATCGTGACCTCGACGGACCCGGCCGGGCCAGGCTCGGCAGGTTCGTCAAAAGCAATTGCGGCTGTCCAGTCGGAAAACGAGCCGGTGACCGGGCTGCCCAATTGCGAGATCGTGATGGAAAGGGTGCCGTTCTGAATCTGCCAGTCTGATTGCACCTCGGCCAGTTGGACGTCGGCGTCATCATCGTCGGCCTCACGCGCAAATTCGCCAGAGACCCAGCCCCCGGCGAGGACAAGCGCCCAAACGGCCACCGCGGCGATGGCGGGCACAAGGGAATGATGCTGGTGTGGAGGTTCAGGTGCGTCCGACCCACCCGGCAACATCCTGCGCAACGTGCTGTCTTTGTCTATGACGTGATGTTTCAACGCTCCGGCAACGTGCAGGACCAGCGCGCCGACGAGCGTCCACATGAACAGCCAATGCAGAACGCCTGTCACCTCAGCCACAATGGTTGATTTCGGTACAAAAGGCAGATTTTGGCCGAAGGGCCAGAGGATTGGCGCAAACCCTTCGGTTGCGGCGTGGTGTACCCAACCGGTCAGTGGCACAAGCACCAGTGACCCATAAAGAAGCCAGTGGACAGTTTCGGCGGCGAAAGCCTCGGGCTTGTTGTCGGCATTCAGCAGGCCGGGCTTGGTTTGCGTGAAGGCCCATACTATCCGAGCCAATGCAACGAAGAACACGGTGACGCCCACGGTTTTGTGCAATGAGAACATGCGCGCCGCGCGTGCGACTTCGGCCTCGCTTGGGGCTGTGGAGGCATGCAGCACGGCGTAGGCCAGGTTGTCCGCGATCCAGCCGAGCGGCAGGGCCGTGATGATGAGCAACGCGGTGAGCCAGTGAAACGTCTTTGCGACACTGCCGTAGCTTGAGAAGGAATTGGTCGAGGCCATGGGTGCAACGCTCCGAGATTCTGTGCTGCGCCCAAGTTAAGGTTATCGGAAGTCGGCACAAGTAAGCGCCTGTGCACAGCCAAGGTGCCAGAATGCAGAACACAGGCAGTGCTTGTGCCAGACGATCAGTCAGTTTACACCCCGCCGCAACCTGACGTCATCCATGAGGTTGCAATGACACTCGCGTTCGTTTTTCCGGGGCAGGGCGCCCAGACCATCGGTATGGGCAAAGCACTGGCCGATGCCTATCCGGCGGCGCAGGCCGTCTTCGATGAGGTGGACGAGGCACTGGGAGAGAAGCTGAGCAGCGTGATCTGGGACGGCGACATCGCCGACTTGACGCTGACTCAGAATGCCCAGCCGGCCCTTATGGCGACATCCATGGCGGCAATGCGTGCGCTGGAAGCCGAAGGCGTTTCGGTTGGTCAGGCGGCTTTCGTGGCGGGTCATTCCTTGGGTGAATACTCGGCCCTTGCGGCTGCGGGGGCTCTGTCGGTTGCGGACACCGCGCGCCTGCTGCGCACCCGCGGTCTGGCGATGCAAAGTGCCGTACCGGTCGGCGAGGGAGCAATGGCGGCCATTCTTGGATTGGACCTGGAGGCGGTTCGCGCCGTTGCAGAAGAAGCCGCGCAGGGGCAGGTCTGTCAGGCTGCCAATGACAACGATCCAACCCAGGTGGTTGTGTCCGGTTCCAAGGCTGCTGTCGAGCGTGCCGCCGAGATTGCCAAGGAAAAAGGCGCAAAACGTGCTGTTATGTTGCCTGTAAGTGCTCCATTTCACTGTGCGCTGATGCAGCCTGCGGCAGATGTCATGGCGGAAGCGCTTGCTGCCGTCGAGATTAAGGCGCCTTCCGTGCCTTTGGTGGCCAATGTACGCGCCGAAGCCGTCAGTGATCCGGATCTGATCCGCCAGTTGCTGGTGGAACAGGTGACGGGGTCGGTTCGCTGGCGTGAAAGCGTTCGGTTCATGGCCGCGCAGGGCGTGACTGAAACGTGGGAAATCGGTGCCGGCAAAGCGTTGTCCGGCATGATCCGCAAGATCGATCGTGCCATTGCAGGCAAGGCTGTGGGCACACCGGAAGATGTTCAAAAGGCCCTTCAGGCCGAATCGTAAGCTCAAAAAGCGTCGTGGCCGACGCACCAAGAGGAAAACCGAATGTTTGATTTGACAGGTAAGAATGCGCTGATCACCGGTGCTTCGGGCGGTATCGGAGGCGACATTGCGCGTGCGTTGCACGGTGCTGGCGCAGCGGTCGGATTGTCCGGTACACGGGTCGAGCCATTGCAGGCTCTGGCGGATGAACTGGGCGAACGCGCGCATGTTTTGCCTTGCAATCTGAGCGATCCCAAAGCGGTCGAAGCGTTGCCAAAGCAAGCGGCCGAGGCGATGGGATCGGTGGATATCCTGGTGAACAATGCGGGTATCACGCGCGATAACCTGTTCATGCGCATGTCCGACGAGGAATGGCAGAGCGTGATAGACGTGAACATGACCTCGACGATGAAACTGTGCAAAGGTGTGATCCGCGGCATGATGAAGTCACGCTGGGGCCGGATCGTGAATGTCTCGTCCGTGGTTGCCGCAATTGGCAACCCGGGGCAGGCAAACTATGCTGCGTCAAAAGCCGGAATGATAGGGTTTTCCAAGGCTTTGGCTCATGAAGTGGCAACGCGCGGAATTACCGTGAATGCCGTGGCGCCGGGTTTTATCACGACTGCAATGACCGAGAAGCTGACCGAGGAACAGAAAAAGGGTCTGTTGCTCAAGGTTCCGGCGGGTCGCATGGGTGAACCCGAAGAAATTGCAGCGGCTGTTCTGTATCTTGCCAGCCCCGAAGCCGGTTATGTTACCGGAAGCACCTTGCATGTGAACGGCGGTATGGCCATGTTGTGATCGCCACAGGGGCAGCGCGAAAGCGTTTGCCTCTTGCGTCGACTATGCTATAGGCGGCGCATCTATGCGGGGCCGGTTGTTCAGGTCGGCCTTCGACTTCCCGGTTCGCCGGGACCCAAACCGCCCGAAACGGGCAAATCAAAGCCAACCCGTGCGGGCAAGGGCAGAATCGGGCAGACCGCCCTGTAAAGGAATGAGGAATAGACATGAGCGACGTCGCAGATCGCGTTAAGAAGATCGTTGTTGAGCACCTGGGTGTTGAAGAAGATAAAGTCGCGGAAAACGCGTCCTTCATCGATGATCTGGGCGCAGACAGCCTGGACACCGTTGAACTGGTCATGGCCTTCGAAGAAGAGTTCGGCATCGAAATCCCCGATGACGCAGCCGAGACCATCCAGACCTTCGGCGACGCGGTCAAATTCATCAGCGAAGCGTCCTAAGCGTTTCCTTCTGATCAAAAGCGGCGCTTCCGGGCAACGGAGGCGCCGTTTTTTTATGTCCGCTCAAAATTCATGCTTGCGCGTGCATTTTCGGATGCGCACTGTTTCCATTGAGGCAAAATTCAAAGTGGACAGGGCATGATAAGATCCACTCCCATGATAAATACCGCGCGTTTGACGCTGTGTGCTATGCGCCCGGAGGACTTTGACCGGTTCGCCGAGATCTGGAGAGATCCGTGCGTTGTGCAGCATATTGGCGGCTCACCCCGATCGCGCGGCGAAGCATGGGATTCCTTTTTGCGCAATGCCGGGCATTGGCAGATGGCCGGGTTTGGACAATGGGGTGTGCTGCAACAATCGAATCGAAAGCTGATCGGACAGGCCGGTTTCTTTTACGGAAACCGTCAGATGGGCGAGGATTTCGACGGCTTTCCCGAGGCGGGTTGGGTTCTGGCGCCCGAGGCGCAGGGGCAGGGTCTGGGGTATGAGGCGGCCAAAGCAGCGCATGACTGGTTTGACCGGGTGATTCCCGGGCCTTTGGTAGCGATGGTGAATGCGTCCAACGCCTCGTCGCAGAAACTTGCCAAAAAGCTGGGCTATGTATTGATGCGGGAAGGGGTGTATAATGAAACCCCGGTGCATTTGCTTCGACGCAACGGGCCACCTGCGCTCGCGTAAATCCGCCACTTCGACACTATGCCGCAAAATGGCCAAACTGTGCCGATCCCGGTGATATTGGGAGGGCGTTCCAGGTGTATGCTGCCGGGGATTTTCAGAGCGATTGAGCGGAGGACCGAGCTCATGAGGATATACCCCACTATGGAGTTGCAGAACGGCCGGTGTGTCACGTTGGACAAAGGTCGTTTGGACAACGCTATGATTTGGCACGTAAACCCGGTTGAAACGGCGCGAAGCTGGGCCGAAGCGGGTGCCGAATGGATGCACCTGACTGATTTCGACGCGATCGAGGGCAAAGATACCAACGTCGAATTGATTGAAGAGATTATCCGCGCGGCCGAAATCCCGGTTCAGTTGGCAGGTGGTATGCGGACTCGCGAACAGGTCGAACGCTGGATTGACAAGGGCGTCGGTCGCGTCGTGATCGGGACGCTGGCAGCGCGCGAGCCGAAACTGGTCAAGGAATTGGCCACGCTCTACCCGGATCAAATCGTGCTGTCGGTCGATGTCTGGCAAGGTTTTGTAATGACGGATGGCTGGCGCAGCCAAAGCGTATTCACGCCCGAAGCGTTTATCGACGCATTCGAAGGGGCGCCGTTTGCTGCTATCGTGGTGACGGATATCGACAGCGATATGGAGGACGTCGAAGCTCAGCTTGGTTTGATCTCGGGGATTGCCAGCCAGTCGCGCACCCCGGTGATAGCAAGCGGGGTTGTACGTACCGCGGATGACATCTCGCGGCTGGCGTATATTCCCAATATCTCGGGTGCGATCGTGGGACGTGCACTGTTTCGCAAGACACTTGACCTGACAGATGCTCTGGAAACGGCAAAATCGGCGCATGAGCCGGTGGCACAGTTCCAATAAATACGCTTTGCCCTTTCAACCGGATTCGTGAAAGGGCGGGCAGCGATATCCATAACCCAAAGCGGTACTGCTTCGGTTGCCCGGCGGTGGGAAGCCCGCCTGAAATCGCCGTTGCTCTTGCCCCCGGACCCCGGGCCGGGGTAAGAGCGGTTCTCATAACAGGAAGCAGGCAAGAGGCACTTCATGCGCAGAGTCGTTGTAACCGGTCTTGGATTGGTCACTCCTTTGGCCAGCGGGGTCGAGGAAACCTGGTCGCGGCTGCTGGACGGAGAGTCCGGCGCTGGTCCCATCACGCATTTTGATGCGGAAGGCAGTGGTGTCGCCACGACCTACGCGTGTGAGGTGCCTCGCGGGGACGGAACCAACGGGACCTTCAATCCCGATGACTGGATGCCGCCGAAAGAGCAGCGCAAGATCGAGGACTTTATCCTGTATTCCATCGCAGCCGCTGAAATGGCCTGCAAAGATGCGAACTGGTTGCCGGAAGATGAAGAGGACCGCCTGCGAACGGGTGTTCTGATCGGTTCTGGCATCGGGGGGTTGGGTTCGATCGCGAATACCGCCAATCTGATCCGCGACAAAGGCCCGCGCCGGGTTTCACCGTTCTTTATTCCGGGTGCTCTGATCAACCTGGCATCAGGTCAGGTGTCGATCCGGCATGGCTTCAAGGGGCCGAACCATTCGGTCGTGACGGCGTGTTCCACCGGTGCCCATGCAATCGGTGACGCCAGCCGTATCATTCGGGCAGGTGACGCAGACGTCATGGTCGCTGGTGGCGGCGAAGGCTGCATCTGCGAGATCGGCATCGCCGGTTTCAACGCATGCAAGGCGTTGTCGACCAAATATGCGGATAATCCAAAGGCGGCCAGCCGACCCTATGACGTGGACC
The DNA here is from genome assembly GCF_059613405.1 of Ruegeria sp. BHSA118. Lineage (NCBI taxonomy): Bacteria > Pseudomonadati > Pseudomonadota > Alphaproteobacteria > Rhodobacterales > Roseobacteraceae > Ruegeria > Ruegeria sp. BHSA118. The sequence continues at coordinate 609 of NZ_JBXWSM010000059.1, read as the reverse complement.
GCGACGGATTCGTCATGGGCGAAGGTGCGGGCATCGTCATCCTGGAAGAGTATGAACACGCGAAGGCCCGCGGTGCGAAGATCTACGCCGAGGTGCTGGGTTATGGCATGTCGGGCGATGCGTATCACATCACGGCACCGTCCGAGGATGGTGACGGGGCAGAACGTTCGATGAAAGCCGCGTTGCGCAGCGCGGGGCTGGAGCCGAAGGACCTGGATTATATCAACGCGCATGGCACCTCGACCATGGCGGATACGATTGAGCTGGGCGCGGTTGAGCGTTTGCTGGGGGACCACGCCGGGAACGCCACCATGACGTCGACCAAATCGGCAACCGGGCACCTTTTGGGTGCGGCGGGCGCGATCGAGGCAATCTTCTCGATTCTGGCGATCCGCGATCAGGTCGCACCTCCGACGATCAACCTGGATAACCCCGCGGTGGAGACACCGATTGATCTGGCCCCGAACGCCAAGCGTGAGCGCGAGATCAATGTGGCCCTGTCGAACTCGTTCGGGTTTGGCGGCACCAATGCCAGCGTGATCTTCGGAAAGGTCAACTAAATGTGGCGGGCCATTGCTTCGAACGCGCTGACCATTCTGGTGGTCGGCC
>NZ_JBXWSM010000058.1:0-27730 GCF_059613405.1 Ruegeria sp. BHSA118 | reverse complement strand
ATTTCGAGGCCAAACTGAAGTCTTGCGTTCCGTGGATGGTGAGTGCGCTTGCGACAATCTTGCCCTCGAATTTCCAGTATCCGGATGCAACACGCGCAGGTATCTGTGAACGCCTGAGCCGACGCTTTTCTGAGATACAAGACGGTGATCGACTACAGGCTTACATCCCCGGTTCCGGGGATCGCGACGCGTTCAGGAAAATTTTTGAACGTGAAAACCAGTCATTACAAAACAATGTGGCCGAATTTCAGGATCACCAGTGGCATTGTGAAAGACTGGATCGTCAGGCTGCCGTGGAAGAAATAGAAAAGGAAACGCGGCTTTGGTTTCTGAACAATCTTGCGCAGGATGCGAACGTTCCTGACGTGATCCGGGCCGCCTCGACGAACCGACTCGCGGCAATCGCAAAGGGAACTGCGCTGGAAGGTGTTTGGTTCCGGGACGCGCTTGAAGCGGCTCGTCAGAAGGGCGACAAGGCACGCGTCGACAAACTGCTGAGTGAGACGAAAAAGCTTGACCCTTCGGACCGCTGGCGTCCGGTTTGGCTTCACCAAAAAGCGCGGCACCACATCAATCTCAATGAATGGAACCAGGCAAAAACATGCTTGAAGGAAGCAATCGAACTGACGCGGATACAAAGCTTCGGCCCGACACGCGGCCTTCTCTCACTTGACCTGCTTGGGCTGGAGTTGACGAAGTCAGCATACAATCAGCGAAATCACGGCGGGTTGGTAAGAGACGTGATCATGTTCGGAATCGTGGACGTCCCGCCAACGGACAAGTGGGTGGTTGTCACGGCGGAAACCCATTTCTGGGAAGAGGTGTATCAACCTTATGCAGGGACGACGTGGAAAAAGAGGGCGAGCAAACAGCACAGCCAGAGGCGCTGACCGCGAACCAAAGCACGTACTGTCAGGATCTGGGCCGAAAACCGCGACAGACCGCCGAAGGGGCATCAACACGATCAATGGCACCGCTGTGGTGGATCATGTGTTTTGCCCAGAAAAGCCTGACGGGCTCGACGCCGCCACCAACATCCTGACCCTCGGAACGCAGAGGATCAGGCCGGCTGCAAAAACAGGCATTGCAGGGTTCAGGCCTGTTTGTGGACCTCGGCTTCCTCTGCCGCCTCTGGCGTCACTTCGACCACATCGTCCTCGTCCGCGGGCTCCATGACTTCTGGCTTTTCGGTTTGATCTTCGAGCGCACCAACGATCAAAGGCAACATATGTACGCCGGTCGCGCTTGCGATTTCGGGTGTTTGTGGCGTCTGCCAACTAAGCGTGTCGAAACTGCCGCAGTTCTGGCAGACCGGTCCCCATTCAGGTTGGATATCATGGCAATTGGTGCACACCCATTGCGGACCACGCGGCGCATTCAGCGCCTTAGCCAACCAGCCTTGCACAACGGCGTCCGAGGCCCCCTCGCCCCGTTCGATAGCGGCCATCAACGTATAGGCGCGCGCATCGCCCTGCTTTTCGACCACATCGCCCAGCGCACGGCGGGCTTCGGGGAAGTCCTCGGCCACGATGTTCAATTCGGCCAGTATCAGACGCGTCTCCATGTTCTCGGGGTGAATCCGCGTCAGCGCAGTGAACCGCTTGATCCGTTGGTCGGGGGATTCATCCGGCACGATGTCGGCAAAGGCATGGGCCAGATCCGGATGCGGCTGAACCTCCCATGCTTTTTTCAGAATCTTGGTTGCGGACCGGGGTTTGCCTTTGGCGATATACGCGCGGGCAGCCATGGCAGCGGCAGGCACCAGATCAGGCGACAAGCGATTTGCTTCAATCGCGCGTTCCTGCTGTTCGACCGTCGCACCTTCGTCCAGTATTCCCTTGGCTTCGGACAAGGCCAAAACCGCGTCACGCCGTTTGAAAACATCGCGCGGCAAATACCCGGCCTTCAACTTGGCCGTCAGGGTCGAACGTGCACCGGCCCAATCCTGTGCCTTGGTTTGCAGGTTCAGCAGAACATCCTGCGTTTCTTCATGACGCGGCTTGATCGCCAGGGCCTTCTCGGCCAGTTTGCGGGCCGTTTCATCATCACCTTCGGCCAGCTTCTGCTTCATGATCCCGCGCACGCCAACAAACCGGGTCGCGTTGTTGGTCACCAGTTTTTTATAAGTATCCGATGCCTTTTTCGTATCCCCGGTCATCTCGGCGGCCTGTGCCACCAGAAGATCGGTAAGCTCGGGCTTGTTCAGCAGTTTTTCGGCCTTGCTGGCTTTGGTCATCGCCACGCGCCCCTCGCCCGAGGCCAGCGCCAACAAACCATCAGCCAGCGCCTGGTATCCCTTTTGCTGACGATTGCGGTCAAAATACCGAGACAGGGCCGTTTCGTCACCGTTCAGGAATTTCAGCGTTGCGATCAGCAGGCTGAGCAACTTGAAAAACAGCCAGACCGCAAAAACCAATGCAGCCAGCGCGATCACTGACTGAAGCGGCCCCAGCGTGAATTCCGTGCCCGCGACGGTGATCTGAACCCCGCCACTGGTTTGCATCAGGAAGTGACCGCCCAACGCCAGCAGGCCGATAATCGCAACAAAAACGAGGATCTTAAACAGTGACCACAGCATGGCAGGTCCTTCAGTTCGAGTTCAGGCTGGAAGCCAGTGTATTCGCCGCATCGACGGCGGCGACCCGTGTTTGGGCCGCCTGTTCCCAATCGGCCATGGCGGCCTGTGCCGCTTCGGGAAGTGATTTCAGTTCGCTCAAGGCTTTGGCCAGGTCTCCGACCGCAAGCGCAGCCTGTGCCCGTGACAGGACGGCATCTGGCCCATCCCCTTCCTGTGGCGTGACCGAGCGCGCACCCGTTTGACGTTGCAGGAATGCGATCAGGCCGGTGTCCTTGTCGGCTTCACGGGCTTCGGCCAGCGCGGTTCGGGCCGCAGGCGTGAAACTGTCGCGCAGAGAAGAGAGTGTTTCAACACCCTTTTCAGCCGGCCCGGACAGGGCATCCGGCACATCCACACCGCCTGCTTTCAGTTCTGCAACCAGATCTGAATAGGGCTGACCCGCATCCAGTTGCCCATGCACGCGGGACAGAACGGCGGCATTGGCCGCGGCCTGCGCGTCGGCTGATGCTTTTGCCTCCAGCGCCTGAGCGTCGGAAACCATTTTTTCAACCTCGGCCCGTTGCGAGGCCAGAGAGTCCTGAAGCTTCTTCAGCTCAGCGTCGAATGCGGCCATGGATTCGGGCGACACGCTGGATTCGATTGGGGTTTTCTCCAGCGTCGCGATGCGGTCTGACAATGGTCCGATCTGGCCTGACAGCGTATCCACAGTGGATTTGACCGCACTCAGGTCACTTTCCACGGGTGTCAATTTGTCAGACAGCGCTTTGACCTGATCCGTCAAACCGGCGACATCCGGACTGTTTGCAAGCGCCTGAGACAGCTTGGCAATCTGGTCGGATTGGTCTGCCAGTTTGGATTCCAACGCCGCCAGGGTCTCCGAGCTGTCCGAGCCAGTTGACAACAGCCCCCCATTGCCCAGCGCAAATCCGACGGCGGCAGCAATGGCACCGCCCAGCAAAGCGGGAACAAATCCGCCACGTTTTTCAACGACACGCTCGACCACTTTTTCTTCGACCGGAGCAATATCTTCAATCGACGCTTTGGCTTCGGCTTCGGCTTCGGCTTCGGCTTCGGCTTCGGCTTCGGCTTCGGCTTCGGCTTCGGCTTCGGCTTCGGCTTCGGCTTCGGCTTCGGCTTCGGCTTCGGAAAGTTCTTCTTCTACGGTCTCAGTCGGGTCAACAGGTGTATCTTCCTGTTGCAGATCTGGTTCGACGACGTCATCTGCCTTGGGGGTTTCCACCGGCTTTTCTTCGGACTTTTTCTTACCAGCCACCGCAATATTCCCCTTATCGAATCCAAATTCAGATGAATAACAGCCCCACTCAAGTTAATCGGGGACCGCGCCGCCCTCAACCCGCAACGCATGTTTCACAAGCTTTTTGACAGCCTTACGCATTTTCTTTGGTGTCGGCTTCTTTGCGATCTTCAGGCGCGCATGGTCCAATGAATAAAGGGGATCCGCCGTGGCCTGGCTGATTGTCGCCAACCACAAAGGCGCGGATCCGGTCCAAATATCGGCAAAATGTCGCGCCGTTCTTGGCGAAAAAAGCGGTGCGATTACCGGCGAATCCAGATCTGCCACCCGGGTCGCTTCGGATGTTAGCGGCAACAATATTTGCTGGTAGACTGGCAGTTCCCGCACGGTCAGGCCGGATTCGGTCAGTCGACCGGCAACATTGCCGCGCGTGTTCTCACCCCTCAAATGCAAGAGCGGGCTTTTGGGTCTCCGCTTAAGCAAATGTCCCACCAGTTCTTCCGCCGTGGCCCCGACCATTTCGGCCTGCCAGCCGTAACGTTTCGCTGTGCTGGTCGTTGTCGGTCCGACGCAGAAAGCGGGCAGGTTGCGATCCACACCTTTCAGGGCCGTCGCGTTCACTGCATTGGCCGACGTGAAAATCAATCCTTGCACACCCTCGGTCTCAACCTCGACCGGCAGCGGCCGGATTTCCATGATCGGAGAATAGATGACCTGAACCCGGGTTTTGGTGCGGGTCGGCAGCTGCGCGACGAACCGTTCAGAGGCGGCGCGCGGGCGGGTCATCAACAAATACAACGTGCGGCCCCTTGGCCCTTCAGGATTGTTTGCATCCGCGCAGGGTGATACCCCGCCGTAAGATCATGATGCAACGGATCAGGGTGATGGTGCAAACACTTACCGTACTGGGATTGGAAAGCAGCTGCGACGATACCGCCGCGGCCATCGTGCGCCAAACGGCAGGCGCCAAAGCCGAAATCCTGTCATCCGTGGTACATGGCCAAACCGAACTGCACAGTCCTTTTGGTGGCGTCGTGCCCGAGATCGCGGCCCGGGCGCATGCGGAAAAGCTGGATGTCTGCGTTCTGCAAGCACTGGACACCGCGGGTCTTTCACTGAAAGACGTGGATGCCGTTGCCGTCACCGCCGGGCCGGGTCTGATCGGAGGGGTCATGTCAGGCGTCATGTGCGCCAAGGGGATAAGCGCCGCAACCGGTCTGCCGCTGGTGGGTGTCAATCACCTTGCCGGTCACGCGTTGACACCACGACTGACGGACAACATTGCCTTCCCCTACCTGATGCTTCTGGTGTCTGGCGGCCACTGCCAATTCCTGATCGCCCACGGGCCCGAACATTTTACCCGCCTTGGCGGCACCATCGACGATGCGCCAGGTGAGGCCTTCGACAAAACCGCCCGCCTTCTGGGCTTGCCGCAACCTGGTGGCCCTTCCGTCGAAGCCGAGGCGCGCGCCGGCGATCCCAAACGCTTTCGGTTTCCCAGGCCGCTTTTGGACCGGCCCGGTTGCGATCTGTCCTTTTCGGGGTTGAAAACGGCCTTGATGCGGATGCGCGACCAGATCGTGGCCGAAAAGGGCGGCTTGACGCGCCAGGACCGCGCGGATCTGTGCGCTGGATTCCAGCAGGCGATTGTGGACACATTGGCCGAAAAGACCCGGCGAGCGATTGATCTGTATCTGGAAAACTCTCCGTCTGAACCCGTGATTGCCGTTGCCGGAGGGGTTGCCGCGAACTCGGCCATTCGGTCTGAATTAGAGTCTGTTTGTGCTGAAAAAAACACCAGGTTCACCGCCCCCCCGTTGGCGTTGTGCACGGACAATGCCGCGATGATTGCCTATGCTGGCCTGGAACGCTTTCGTACCGGCGCGCGGGACGGGCTGGACCTGACCGCACGCCCTCGCTGGCCTCTGGATCAGCACAGCCCGGCCATGCTGGGCGGCGGCAAGAAAGGGGCCAAGGCATGAGTGTATCCATTCTGGGCTCCGGTGCGTTTGGCACAGCTCTGGCTATCTCGCTGGCAGGCAACGGGCCAGTGACACTGTGGTCAAGAAACGCCGATCAGGCACAGCAGATGCGCGAGGCGCGCGAAAACGCAACCCGGCTGCCCAACATAACCTTGCCCAAGGACATCACCGTGACCGCGGACATCGCCGAGGCGCTCTGGGCTGACACGCTTTTGTTGGCTGTGCCAATGCAGAAATTGCGCAGCGCTTTGCAGGATCACGCCCCGGCCCTGCGTGGCAAGACTCTGGTGGCCTGCTGCAAGGGTATTGAACTGACCTCGGGGCTTGGGCCTGTCGCGGTCATCAAAGAGGGCGTGCCGGACGCCCGCATCGCGTTGCTGACCGGGCCCAGTTTTGCAGATGACATTGCACACGGCCTGCCCACCGCTTTGACGCTGGCTTGCGAGGACACGGAACTTGGCAAGGCGCTTCAGACTGAACTGACGACGGCGAACCTGCGCCTCTATCGCACCACAGACACGATCGGCGCCGAACTTGGCGGCGCGCTGAAGAATGTCATGGCCATTGGCTGCGGCGCCGCCATCGGCGCAGGTCTGGGAGACAGCGCCCGGGCGGCCTTGATGACCCGCGGGTTTGCCGAGATGCAGCGCTTTGCCGCGATGCGCGGCGCGCGCCCCGACACCCTGATGGGCTTGTCCGGTCTAGGGGATCTTGTGCTGACCTGCTCTTCCAAACTGTCCCGAAACTATCGTTTTGGCCTTAGTTTGGGTCTGAATCTACCCTTTGACAGCCAAATGACGGTCGAAGGCGTCGCCACTGCCCGTGCCATGTCGGACATTGCCGCTAAGGATGGGCTGGATATGCCCATCAGCGCCACGGTGGCGGACCTGAGCCATGGCGCCTACAGTGTCACCGAGGCCATTCAAAACCTACTAAATCGACCCCTCAAGGAGGAATAACATGCTGATCGCCCTCATCGCTCGTGACAAACCCGGCGCGTTGCAAACCCGATTGAACAACCGCTCGGCCCATCTGGCCTATATCGAGGAAACCGGCGTCGTGTCACAGGCCGGACCGTTGCTGAACGGTGACGCCATGATCGGTTCATTGATAATCCTCGACGTGGATGACCTGGCCGCCGCACAATCATGGGCCGATGGCGACCCTTACGCAAAGGCTGGATTGTTCCAATCGGTTGAACTGATCCCGTGGAAAAAGGTGATCGGTTGATGGCCTATTGGTTGTTCAAGTCGGAACCGTCGACCTGGAGCTGGGATCAGCAAGTCGCAAATGGTGATGAGGGCGAGGAATGGGACGGTGTGCGCAATTATCAGGCGCGCAATTTCATGCGTCAGATGAAGGTTGGGGACCGGGGGTTCTTTTACCATTCGCAAAAGGACAAATCCGTTGTTGGCATTGTCGAGGTCTGCGCCGAGGCACATCCCGACAGCACCACCGATGACGAACGGTGGGAGTGTGTGGACATCAAGGCCGTGCGGCCCTTTGCCAAACCCGTAACGCTGGACCAGATCAAGGCGGACGAGCGTCTGGCCAACATGGTGCTGGTGAAGAACTCTCGCTTGTCCGTGCAACCCGTGACCGAGGATGAATGGCGAGTGATTTGCAAGCTGGGTGAAACCCAGCCTGATTGAATGGGAAAATGGCGCCGGGCGCAGAACTTCTCAAATGTCTGGCAAGATGCTATCTTTCCTTGGGCTTTGCCGGGTGAGTTCATGTCGGTCGCGTTTTTTGCGATCGAAATTGCTTGGTGGTGTTCGAATAAAGACCGGTCTTTCTTGAAAGAAAATACCCATGTCTGACGATGAAGGCGGCAATGGGATATTCGAAGACGCCATTGCTGCGAAGAATTCAAAAAATTGGGAAGCGCGCCTGAAAGAGGCGCGTGAAAAGCGTGCCAGAGTGCTCAGCGGGGCGCAGGGCGAAGCGCAGGAAATACCCGCCCTGAAACCTTCCGAGACAAAGCACCTGCCCCGGCCAGACGAAACCAAAATCGAAGAGATCGTATCAGACCGGGTCCGTTCCCTGCATTTGGAAGACCCAAAAACCAGGAAAAAACCCTTGGTCAGAGCAGATATCGTTCTGGCCGCCTTGGTTTGCGGCGCGTTCCTGCAATGGGCGGCAACACATATTGTCGGAACTTGGCGCTCCACCGGTGGAACGCTCCCAGCCAGCCTGGATGCGGCTACCGAGACTTTTCCTGAAATCGAGGAACTGCTTTCAGACAGAGCGCCCACCGTCGGAATCGATGAGTCACCGGCCCCACGAGACACACAAGCAGCAGAGGAACCCACCGATTCAGCGTCTTCGCAGGTCGCACCCGTTTCCACTCCCGCAATCATCGAAAAGGCCGAGGATGCGAACACAGGCGCATCTCGCGACCAGAGAGTCTCGGTTGACGCGGTTGTGACGTCACCCGTTCCTGCTGAAGGCATTTCGAATACGGATGGCCAGGACGGGGTGGAACCAAGGCACCCAGCCCCAGATCCAGAACCGGCCGTGTCTTTGTCCCCGCCAGCCATATTCATTCCGCCACAGCTCGAGCCCATCTTGGCCACCGCGTCTTCTGCGGATGTTCAAACCTTGTATCCAGTTTCTGCCGAACCGCCGTGGCGCCACACCAACCGGTCGAACAAAGACAGCTTTTCGCAGACGTCCTTGATGGTTTTGGACCCTGTCCAGCAAGAGATCACTTTTTCTGCAGCCCCGTCTTATGCAGAGGTTAAACCGCTTTCGCCCGCACAATCCCCCATTGATCTGGAAGTCTCGCTTTTTGTTCCCTTGAGAGTATCGCAAGACGCCAGCAGCCGGGCTTTGGAACTGCTTACAAAGGGCCGCGCGACGGTTGTGTCGACAGACCGCGTGGGTTTTCGCGTCAGAGAAACACAGGTTCGTTTCTATCATCCAAGCGACGCTGAAAACGCGGAACTGGCGGCTGATGCTCTTGGCGGAATATTGAGGGACTTCACGAATTCGGGCAGCAAGACCCGTCCGGGGCGGATAGAAGTCTACCTGGCGGGCAGCGGTGGCGCGTCACCCAGGAATTCGGACCCAAGGCCCACGGAATTCGACAAATTCATTGCGCGCATTCTTGGCGAACTTGGCGAACTCAGATGAGAAACGAGGGAAGGCTCTGACGATACAGAACCTTCCCTACCCCCGCGTGCTCCCTACTCACCACACGCGTATGGAAATATCTGGCTCTGACCGTCCTGGTCACTGGTTGAACCTACCGCAGCCGCACCCCTGGTTTCAAACGCCAAGTCTTTAAATTAAAACACAAATTAAGTACGCCCGCCAAAATCTCGGCGGGCGCCTGGTGAATTTCGACCGGGTCAGCTGTAAACGGATTCTTTTCCGAAATGCTTGGTCAAAATATAATAGACAACGGCACGGTACTTGTTGCGCTCGGACATGCCATAGGTTTCCATGGCTTTGTTGATCCCTTCCATCAGTTCGGGGCCATCTGCCAGACCCAGCTTTTTGATCAGGAAGTTGTTCTTGACGGTTTCCAGTTCCGAGTCCTGGCTGGCCGCGACAGTTGCCGCATCTGCGTCATAGATCGCCGGACCACAACCGATGGTGACCTTGGTCAGTAGGTCCATATCGGGGTCCATGCCGCATTTGGTTTTCAGGTCTTCTGCGTATTTGGCGATCAGATCGTCGCGCTTGCCCATTTCCTAGTCTCCTTGATCCGTTTACCCGGCACCTTTTACCGATGATCGAAAGACTAGCCGCGACGCAGGCTTTTCCAAAAGGAAAAAAAATCGCGATTTCTCCCCCTTGGTCAAAGCCTGCACGTTTCTTGCTGAAAAGCCTAGCGGCAATAGCCCCACCCCGGGCCTTGCAAGTGGAAATGATCCGCGTGCAAACGATTGAAATCGGGCCCAAGAACCACGCGAAACCAACCGCAGGCCCCGCGCCAGATCAGTCGAAAAAAGGCGCCTTCCGGTTCGGATCCCTGCCAGTTTGACAGCAAGGTCAGCGTCCGACCGTCAACGGTATCCACACCGACGATATCTATCGAATCCGCGCGGGCATGGCTGCTCCACCCACTGTTTTCACCCTGCGCGGTGCGCATGGGGCGGCAATTGTAACTGCCGATGTGGCGCAGTCGGGAAACGTTGGCGCCAAGCAGATCGCGTGCGGCGGGTTGAACGACGTGATGTTCCCACATGGTCAGGCGCAACGCCGTGGCGCAACTGGTTTCAACATCCTCGATCCCTGATGTCACCAATTTGGTCAGACGACCCCGACCCGCGATGCCGCAGTTCTGATCGACAACCAGGTCCGCCATCGCCTCAAACCGAACACCTGCGTCTTCCAGAGCGGCCCTGCACTGGGTTTCGCTGGCCAGTGCGCGGTTCAGTTGGAACTTTGTGACGGGCGTGATCGGGGCGGTTACTTTCAGATCACGCAACGGGTTCCACTGTGACGATATCGGCGTATCGGGATGCGCCAACACCCACCAGACACCACCGCCCAAAAGGATCACAATAACCGCCAGCCTGAAAAGGAAAGACGCCGCCAGATACAAATACCGGCGGCGCCCAGATTTCTGCGTCATACCCAGACGGCGATCAGTAGCGGTAGTGTTCCGGCTTGTACGGACCTTCCGGTTTGACACCGATATAAGCGGCCTGATCCGCATCCATCTGGGTCAGCTTCACGCCGATGCGATCCAGATGCAGGCGGGCCACTTTCTCATCCAGATGCTTGGGCAGGATGTAGACCTTGTTCTCGTACTGGTCACCCTTGGTGAACAGTTCGATCTGGGCCAGAACCTGGTTGGTGAACGAGGCCGACATCACGAAGGACGGGTGACCGGTGGCGTTGCCCAGGTTCAGCAGGCGACCTTCGGACAGCAGGATCAGACGGTTGCCCGAAGGCATCTCGATCATGTCCACCTGTTCCTTGATGTTCGTCCACTTGTGGTTCTTCAGGCTGGCCACCTGAATTTCATTGTCGAAGTGGCCGATGTTGCCGACGATGGCCATGTCCTTCATCTCGCGCATATGCTCGATGCGGATCACGTCCTTGTTGCCGGTGGTGGTGATGAAGATATCCGCGCTGGCGACTTCGTCTTCCAGCAGGGTGACTTCGAAACCGTCCATTGCCGCCTGAAGGGCGCAGATCGGGTCAACTTCGGTGACTTTCACACGGGCACCGGCACCACGCAGCGACGCGGCCGAGCCTTTGCCCACATCACCGTAACCGCAGACCACTGCAACTTTGCCGGCCATCATCGTGTCGGTGGCGCGGCGGATACCGTCGACCAGCGATTCCTTGCAGCCGTATTTGTTGTCGAATTTCGACTTGGTGACGCTGTCATTCACGTTGATCGCCGGGAACGGCAGGTGGCCGTCCTTGACCAGCTGATACAGGCGGTTCACACCGGTGGTGGTTTCTTCCGAAACGCCCTGGATCTGGTCACGCATCTTGGTGAACCAGCCCGGGCTTGCCGCCATACGCTTGGCGATCTGCTTCTTGATCACCTCTTCCTCTTCCGAACCCGGAACAGGGATAATGTCCTCACCCGCCTCAGCGCGAGCACCCAGCAGGATGTACAGCGTCGCGTCGCCGCCATCGTCCAGGATCATGTTCGGGCCTTCGTCGAACAGGAAGGACTTGTCCAGATAATCCCAGTGCTCTTCCAGTGTCTGGCCCTTGATGGCGAAGACGGGAATACCCGCCTCGGCGATCGCGGCGGCGGCGTGATCCTGTGTCGAGAAGATGTTGCACGACGCCCAGCGCACATCTGCGCCCAGCGCCACCAGCGTTTCAATCAAAACAGCGGTTTGGATGGTCATGTGCAGCGATCCAACGATCCGCGCCCCTTTCAACGGCTTACTGTCGCCATATTCCGCGCGCAGGGACATCAGGCCCGGCATCTCGGTTTCGGCAATGTCCAGCTCTTTGCGGCCAAAGCCAGCCAATGAAATGTCTTTAACGATATAGTCCCCGGCCATCAGGTGCTCCATTTTCCGGTAATTCACAGTCTTGGCTGCCCCTAGCATTCCTTGGGGCAGGTGGCAACTTTGAAGACTGTGATCGGAAACGATATGGCCAATATCAGCTTGGTGTGCCTTCAATTTCGATCTTTGGTATCGCTTCAAAAAAATCGGTGCCAACGGCAACAATACAACTGACACCGTTCGCATTGGTTACCAAAACGGTATAACTTCCCGTTTCTTTCGAGGTCCAGACCTCCATCACCGATTGCGCGCCGCGTGTTTTTTGCAGGCCGCCAAAGGCCAATTCCTCGGCATAGTTCTCCTGCAATTTGGATATAATGTCATCCCGTGCCGCACAATTCTGGGCAAAGGCAGGCGGCGCGGTGGCAGCCATTCCGAAGGTCAGTGCGATTGCGAATAAACGTTTGAACATAGGGTGCTCCTTTCGATACGTGTTTCGGATCGAGAGGGGCACACTGGGAGGAGTATGCACCCCCCTCAGTCCTTGATGTCGGGATCGAGGTGCGCCAGTTCAAAGCACGAATGCTCAAGAAACTGTTGGCAGCATGTGATCCAGACAGGTACATCATAGCATAAAAACGCGGCATAAACGTGTCCTAGTTCACAAGGCATGGCAGAATGGCAACACAACCCCGAGCATGGCAACGAATGCTTTCCGGCCGCAGGCTGGATTTGTTGGACCCGACCCCGGTGGATATCGAGATTGAAGATATTGCGCACGGCCTGGCCTTTGTGGCCCGCTGGAACGGTCAGACAAACGGCGATTTTGCTTATTCCGTGGCCGAACATTCCCTGCTGGTTGAGGAGATTTTTGGCCGTATTGCCCCCAAAACACCCATGAAATGGCGTTTGGCGGCCCTGTTACACGATGCGCCGGAATATGTGATCGGCGACATGATCTCGCCCGTGAAATCCGCCGTCGGCCCAGACTATGGCGCGTTGGACGACCGGCTGGCGGCAGCAATCCATATACGGTTTGGACTACCGGCTGAGGTCCCGAAAACGATAAAGCGCCAGATCAAGAAGGCCGACAAGATCAGCGCCTGGATGGAGGCGACACAGATTGCGGGGTTTTCCGAGACCGAAGCCACGAAGTTCTTTGGCCGCCCGGACAGGGGGATCATGGCGGGTTTACAGATCAGGCTGCGCCCCCCGGTCGAGGTGCGGCACGCCTTTACAGCGCGGCACGCAGAGTTGATTGCACAGATCTGAGAGACACTGTTCGAATGCGGTAGTGGTACGGGGGAACTGGTGGAAAAAAGATGAAAACAAGGACCGGAACCCGAGTTTTGCTTGTCGTCAACGTCGTGCTGACTGTTGGTCTTGCGGCAGCGTTGGTCGAAACCGGGTATGTGTCGAAGGCACTCAGAAAAATCTCTGGCACACATGTCCCGGTCACGGAAACCGATCACTACAAACTCATGGTCTGGTTGCACGAGCGGCCGATTTCTCAGGCGCTCGCCTCACCGGATATTCAGATCGCTTTCATCGGTGATTCCATAATCGAAGGGTGGTTGACCAGCAACATCCTGCCCAACGCGCTGAACCTTGGGATCAGCCGCGACACCACCCCGGGCCTGATCGCAAGAGCAAAACCGGAACTGATTGCCCATGTTCCGACATGGTATCTGGGAATCGGAATCAATGACGCTCTGACAGCCACACCGCCAGAGAAGATTGCAGGGTATGTCGCACAGTTGAAGACCCTGTTCATGCCCGCCGAAAGGTTGATCTGGCGTGCTGTGTTGCCCGTCACCGGTGCAAATTGGACTGCGGAAAAAGAGGCGTTTCGAACGGCCTTCAATTCGGCTGCTCAACACGCCTGTCAGGAGATGGCGAACTGCACATTTTTGTCCCCGCCGGACGGGTTCACCGAGAACACCGCCGACTGGACATCGGACGGGCTGCATCCCAACGCAACCGGATATCGTCAGCTGGCGCGGCAGCTCTGCGCAGAAATTTCCTGCTCACCCTGAAGGTACTGAATGGACACTGCCCGCGGAACTGTCTGAAGCTTGGGCAGGGTTTGTGTTCACCCTGTTTCAGCCAAAGACGTAGAAGCACAGTTTGTTGCCATCCGGGTCACGCACATAGGCACCAAAGAACCTGTCGGGGACGCGTTGGCCAGGTTCGCCTTCGTCTACCGCACCCAGGCTAATTGCCTTGTCGTATAGTTCCTTGACCTCATCCTTGGAGTCGGCTGCAAAGGCGACCATGTTGCCATTTCCGGCGGCGCAGGCATCACCGTCATAGGGCTCGCAAACTGCCAGCATCGGCGCGTCGGGTTTGTTGCCGATGAACGCGATCCGGCCTGCGTCTATCACCACTTTCGCGCCCTTGTCCGCGAAAAGGCTGGAATAGAAGTCCTTGGCGCGCCCCATGTCCGAAACGCCAACGGTTACATATCCGATCATTGAGTGGTCCTGTTCTGACAAAAGATTCCAGATATGCCGAACAGTCCTCGACAGGGTCCAAGGTTACAAGTCACTAAACCGTCATCGAGCGGCCGGCCGACCTAACGAGGGCTGCGTTTCGCCAAAATTCGCTGCAACGTCCGCCGATGCATATTCAACCGTCGCGCGGTTTCAGAGACATTCCGGTCACACAGCTCATAGACGCGCTGGATATGTTCCCAGCGCACACGGTCCGCGCTCATGGGGTTTTCCGGCGGCGGGGGCATCTCGTCACCCTTCGCCAGCAATGCGTTCGTGATGTCGGTGGCATCCGCAGGCTTTGACAGATAGTCGGTCGCGCCGATCTTGACAGCCGCGACGGCGGTCGCGATCGCACCATATCCGGTCAGAACAACAACACGGCTGTCAGGGCGTTTTTCCCGCAACACCTCGACAACGTCCAATCCGTTGCCATCCTCAAGCCGCAAATCGACAACGGCATAGGCCGGGGGCCGGGCGGTGGATATCGCGCGGCCTGCCGCGACGGATCCTGCGGTCTCAACCTCGAAACCACGCTTTTCCATGGCCTTGGCCAAACGTCTCAGAAACGGCTCGTCATCATCAACCAAAAGCAGGGATTTGTCAGGGCCGATGTCAAGCTGAGAAGTGTCTGCCATATGTTAGGTCTTTCGCTATTTCATGCCTTTGGCTCGAACATGAGTAATAGCAGCGCGGGAACAAAGGTCAAACAACCTTGTTACGACGCGGCCTGCTCCAGAAAGCATTCAACCTTGTCCGCCATCTGTTCGGCCGTGTCTTCGCGTTTGAAAAACTCCAGAAATCCGTTTTCGGGTGTAACCAGATAGGTAAAAGTGGAATGGTCAACCAGATAGAATTCGTCGCCTTTGTCATGCGCCTTGTAATAGGTCTTGTAGGCCTTGCTGGCCGCCTTGACCTGTTCGGGCGAACCAGTCAGGGCGATCGTCTTGCCCCCGAGGTTGAACGCATAGTCGGCCATGACTTCGGGCGTATCGCGATCCGGGTCAATTGAGATGAACAGAGGTGTCACCGACAGCCCGCGTTCAGCCAGGATATCGACAGCCTCGGCGTTGCGGGACATGTCGAACGGGCAAACGTCCGGGCAGAACGTGTATCCGAAGTAAACCAGCGTCGGTTCGGTAATCACATCTTTGTCCGTAACCGTCTCGCCTTTGCCGTTCACCAGTTCAAATGGTCCGCCAATTGCGGCGGCACCCCCGGCGATCTGGCTGGACCGGCATTGTGCGAACTTGTCATCGGACCCGCCACCCCGCGTCAGAATCCACATGGCCCCAAGTCCGATAGTCAGAACAAGAGTTGCGAGAAATGCGAGAAGGCGGGTCATTTCGATTATCCGGTCTCAAGGGGTTGTTGATCGTTCCGGCCGGGACACCTATCAAGATGACCAGCCGATGCAACAGGACATAAGCGACCGATGGCAGAATCCAATCAGACTTTTTGGCGCGGCCAGGAACGCAGCAGCTGGATTCGGCTTCGGACCCTGATCCTTTTGCGATGGGTGGCCATCATCGGCCAGCTCACAGCAATCACGGTGGCCCAGCGATACTATGACGTGCAGCTGGAACTGGGCCTGTGTTACCTGGCCATCGGAATCTCGGTCATGGGAAACCTGACCGCCATTTTGCTGTTTCCGCAGAACAAGCGCCTGACCGAGTTTGAAAACTTCCTGATGGTTCTGTTCGACCTGCTGCAATTGTCAATTCTGCTCTATTTGACCGGCGGGCTGAACAATCCGTTTGCGCTGCTTCTGCTGGGCCCGGTCACGATTTCAGCCAATGTCATGAGCACTCGATCGACCCTGATTGTCGGCGCCGTTGCAATCGTTCTGACAACTGTGCTGGCGGAATTTCACCTTCCGTTGCGGACAAGCCTCGGGCTTGTTCTGGATATCCCCGATATCCTTCTGTTCGGAAACTGGGCCGCGATCATCATCGCCATCGTCTTCATCGGTGCCTATTCCCACCGCGTCAGTTCCGAAGTCCAATCCATGTCCGAAGCGCTGGCCGCCACGCATATGGCGCTGGCGCGCGAACAGAAGCTGACCGATCTGGGGGGCGTCGTTGCCGCTGCCGCGCATGAACTGGGCACGCCTCTGGCGACGATAAAACTGACCAGCGCAGAGCTGATCGAAGAGCTGGACGACCGCCCGGACCTGAAAGAAGACGCCGCTTTGATCCGCGAGCAGGCAGACCGTTGCCGTGACATTCTGCGCGACATGGGGCGGGCGGGCAAAGATGATCTGCATCTGCGGCAGGCACCGCTTTCGACAGTGGTGAACGAAGCGGCCGAACCACATGTCGGTCGCGGCAAAGAGGTTCATTTTTCCGAAGGCCCCGTGCAGGACGGGGATGTTCAGCAGCCCTCGATCCTGCGCAAACCCGAGATCATTCACGGTTTGCGCAACCTGATTCAGAATGCCGTGGATTTCGCCCGCGCAAATGTCTGGGTCGAGGCCGAATGGACCGACGGCAGGATCACCGTCAGCATAATGGATGACGGGCGGGGATATCCACCCCACATGATCGGACGCATCGGCGATCCCTTTATGCGCCGCAGACGGGCGGAATCCGATCAGAGAGCACGCCCGGAATACGAGGGAATGGGCCTGGGATTGTTCATCGCCAAAACCCTGCTGGAACGCAGCGGCGCCGAGCTTGAATTCGCCAATGGCTCGGACCCCTACCAGCATCTGACCGACAATCCTGAACGGCGCGGGGCAATCGTCAAGGTGACCTGGCCACGCAAACTGATTGATGCACAGAAGGGTGACACCCCGGTCCCGTCGGGATCCAACACGCGCATTCAGGTGTGAATTAAGAGACCGTTAACCAATCCCACGCATAGTCTGTCCTTGTATCGTTCAGGCTTGGGGAATTTGATGGCCGATTGGATTATTCTGGCCGCGATCAGTCTTGTTTCGTGCTGTTTCGCCGTTCTGTGGCTGTTGCCACGCCGGGCTCAGCGCGACAAGGCTTTTGGTCTGTTTTCAAACACCTCGCTGTTTGACGCCGTATTCCTATTCGATGGCGACCAACTGATCAGCCATTCTGATTTCGCATTGGCCGGATTTGAGCATATTGATAACTGGCTGGACCTGCGGCGCTTGCTGCAAAGGGATTTCCCCACCTTTCCCGAAACTCCCGACAAAGTGCGCGATCAGGGCAAAATCGTTGTATCGGCCATTGACTGCACGGTTGAACGAGAAGTCGTGTGTGAGTGGATTGACAGTATCGTCCGCGTTCGACTTTGCGAGTGTGTCAAGGACTCCCCGGCAGGATCGGTTACCCCAGGTGAGCCGACTCGTCTGGCAATGGATCTGGCCCCTTACCCGGTATGGCTGGCGGATAACGACAATCGGGTGCAATGGTGCAATGCCGCCTATGTCGCACTTGTTCAAAAGGCACGTAATCAGGATACCGATCTGACTGCGCCGCTTTTTGAAAGCCGGGAAGATGCCAAAAGACCCACCGGAAAAACCCGCGTGTCGGTGGATGTGGCAGATACTGATCGCAAGCTTTGGTTCGATTTGACTCGGATCGAACACGAGAACGGCCATCTGTGTTACGCTGTTGACGTCAACGCGATTGTCGAGGCGGAAACCGCCCAGCGCAAATTCGTGCAGACCATGACCAAGACCTTTGCCCAATTGTCCATCGGTCTCGCCATTTTTGACCGCAACCGGCAACTGGCCCTGTTCAACCCGGCCCTGATCGATCTGACCACGTTGCCGCCTGATTTCCTCAGTTGCCGCCCCAGCCTGAGCAGTTTCTTCGACCGCTTGCGGGATCAACACATGATGCCCGAACCGAAGAATTACCGCAGCTGGCGGCGTCAGATGAACGACCTTCTCGAAGCGGCTGAAGATGGAAACTATCACGAGACGTGGTCGCTGCCATCCGGATCGGTCTATTCCGTCAGCGGGCGCCCTCATCCGGACGGAGCAGTTGCGTTTCTATTCGAGGATATCACCGCCGAAATCACCCTGACGCGGCGCTTTCGATCAGAAATGGATCTGATGCAGTCGATCCTGGATAAGCTGGCGGATGCGATTGCCGTTTTTGCGGATGACGGCACGCTGGCCTTTACCAACTATGCGTATCAGAAGCTGTGGGGAGACGCGCAAGAAATCGGGTTCCAAAGCGAAACGGTCACCGATGTCACGCGACGCTGGCAAGACCTCTGTATTGCGACGCCGGTTTTGGGTGAGGTGCGGGATTTTGTCGAAATGCGGGAAAACCGCGCCGAATGGACAGCTGAAATTCAGATGAGAACCGGCATAACCGTGGATTGCACCGTCACACCGGTGCATAACGGTGCGACAATCGTGCGGTTTACGCAATCTGAGTTTCCCTTGAAATCCACCACGATGGACCAGATCAGCGCCTGAACCGGGTTGCAGCCGGTCAGGTGCAAGGCCATTGTGGCGGCATGACACAGACCGCCCGATCTCTGACTTTCAAATCGCCCGAAGAAACCGCAGTTTTCGCACGGCAATTGGGAACATCACTGCGCCCCGGCGATGTTGTTCTGCTGGAGGGCCCGATCGGCAGCGGCAAGACGTATTTCGCGCGCAACCTCATTCAGTCATTGATGGCTGAGCCCGAAGATGTGCCCTCGCCAACTTTCACTTTGGTCCAGGCTTACAACACACCATCAGGGGAAATATGGCATTGCGACCTGTATCGTCTGAGCGCAGCGGAAGAAGTTGACGAACTGGGCCTGACGGAAGCTTTTGATACCGCAATCTGCCTTGTGGAATGGCCGGACAAGCTGGGCTCGTTGACGCCCCAAAGCGCGTTGATGATGACCTTTGAAACAGACCCTAATAAAATCGATTTCCGCCGTGTGACCCTGTCTTGGACTGCTCCGAAATGGACGGAAAAACTGGAGAGAACTGCATGACCAACAGGACGGTCCTGGCCGAGGCCCTGATTGCACAAACACCCTGGGCCGGGGCAACACGCACGCCACTGGCAGGCGATGCCTCGAACCGGCGATACGAACGTCTGATTGACCCGACCGACGGGCGCACTGCGGTCTTGATGGACGCGCCACCTGAAAAAAGTGACGATGTTGATCCCTTCGTGCGGGTTGCCGAATACCTCCGATCAGTTGGTCTGAGCGCGCCGGAAATCTACGCCGAAGATACCCAGTACGGTTTTCTGTTGCTGGAAGATCTGGGTGATGACCTTTTTGCGCGCGTCCTGAAAAAAGACCCGGGCAAAGAGCGTGAATTGTACCGGGCCGCCACCGACGTGCTGCTCCACCTGCATCGGGCGCCTTCTCTTGCGTTGCCGTCTTATGATCCGTCCCTCATGACGGAACTGGCGGCATTGGCTTTCACCAAGTACGCGGCCGGTATCCTGGGAACATGTGATGAAGACGCCAAGTCCCGGTTCGAGCACCGGTTCGCGGACATCCTGCATCGTGAAACATCTGGTTCGAAAGTGGTCATTCTCAGGGATTATCACGCGGAAAACCTGTTGTGGCTGCCGCAGCGCGAAGGCGTGAAACGCGTCGGGTTGCTGGACTTTCAGTTGGCCATGCTGGGGCACCCGGCCTACGATCTGGTGTCTCTGCTACAGGATGTGCGCCGAGATGTCTCGGCCGGGATCGAAATGCAGATGATCAACCACTACATCTCTGCGTCAGGTATGGATGACCATGATTTCCGCACGGCCTACAGTGTTTTGGGGGCCCAGAGAAACCTGCGTATCCTTGGCGTCTTCGCGCGTCTGGCGACGGAATACGGCAAGCCTCACTATGTGGACATGATCCCGGCCGTCTGGGCACATCTGATGCGCGATCTGGATCACCCTGCCCTGGTTTCGGTGGCGTCCCTGCTGCACGAAGCTTTACCCAGGCCCACACCGGAAAACCTGGCCAAGTTGAGAACACAATGACCGGATCGCCATTTGCCGCAATGCTGTTCGCAGCCGGGTTCGGCACCCGCATGGGCGCGTTGACCAAAGACCGGCCCAAGCCATTGATCGAAGTGGCGGGGCAACCACTGATTGATCATGCGCTGGACCTCGTCGAAGACCTTGATCCCGTCCGTACCGTTGCCAACCTGCATTATCACGCGGATCAGCTCGCGGCGCATCTCGGCCCCAAAGGCGTTCTGCTGTCTCGGGAAGACCCTGAAATCCTGGAAACAGGTGGCGGATTGCGGGCAGCTTTGCCGATGCTGGGCACCGACCCTGTGTTCACGTTGAACACGGACGCGATCTGGTCCGGGCCAAACCCTTTGACCCTGTTGCAGCAAGCCTGGGACCCGGGTCGTATGGACGCGTTGCTGATGTGTGTTCCTGTTGCGCGAACCGTTGGTCATATTGGATCGGGTGATTTCACCGCCGGAAAAGACGGACGGATCAAGCGCGGTCCTGGTCTGGTTTACGGCGGGGCACAGATCCTCAAGGCCCAGGGTTTGCATTCGTTCTCGCAAACGGCGTTTTCACTCAACCTGCTCTGGAACCAGATGCTTGATCAGGGTCGGCTTTTTGCGGTCGAATACCCGGGACGCTGGTGCGATGTAGGTCGTCCCGAAGGCATCGCACTGGCCGAGGGTTTGCTGGCTGATGTTTGAATCCGGCACCCTGCCCCGTGTTTTTGCCGTGCCTCCCGGCACGGATTTCCCCAAGGCATTGGTCGATGGCCTGCGGCAGCGCTGTTCGGGCCCGCCCGAAGCTTTGGCGCGGGTAGAGTTGGTCCTGAACACACGACGCATGGAACGGCGCGTCCGCGATCTTTTCAATCAGGGGCCACCTTGCCTTCTGCCCCGTCTTTCGTTGGTGACGGACCTGGGCGAAAGGGTTGATTTGGCGCAGATCCCACCTGCTATCCCGCCCCTGCGGCGGCGTCTTGAGTTGACTCAGCTTGTGTCCAAACTGCTGGAACAACAGCCGGACTTGGCCGCCCGGTCATCGATCTTTGACCTGTCCGACAGTCTGGCCGCGCTGATTGATGAAATGCAGGGCGAAGGCGTGTCGCCCGAGGCGATCCGGCAGCTGGACGTCAGCGACATGTCCGGACACTGGTCGCGGGCACAAGCCTTTATCGGCATCGCGGATCATTTCATCGACACCGGCGGGCAGACGATGGATGCACAGGCCCGCCAGCGCCGCGTGGTCGAAAGCCTGATCGCGCGATGGCAGATTGCCCCGCCGCAACACCCGGTCATTCTGGCGGGCTCTACCGGGTCCCGTGGCACTACCTTGATGTTGATGGAAGCCATCGCGCGCCTGCCGCAAGGGGCATTGGTGCTGCCCGGATTTGATTTCGACCAGCCGGATCACGTTTGGCAGGGGTTGGATGATGCGTTGACGTCTGAAGATCACCCACAATACCGTTTCCGCAAGTTGATGCGCGCGCTGGAACTTGCACCGGGTCAGATCACCCCATGGACGGATTTATCGGCCCCCTCACCTTCGCGTAACCGCTTGGTATCCCTGGCATTACGTCCGGCGCCCGTCACTGACGCCTGGATGACCGAAGGCCCCAGACTGTCCGATATTAAAGGCGCAACCGACGGCCTGACGCTGGTCGAGGCTCAATCGCCTCGCGCCGAGGCATTGGCCATCGCCCTGCGCCTGCGGCAAGCGGCGGAAACAGGGCAGACCGCCGCTCTGATCACGCCGGATCGCATGTTGACCCGCCAGGTCAGCGCCGCGCTGGACCGGTGGAACATCGTGCCGGACGACAGTGCGGGCCTGCCGCTGCAACTTTCCCCGCCGGGACGTTTTCTGCGCCATGTGGCCAACCTGTTCACGCGCCGCCTGGAAGGCGAGGCACTGCTGACCCTTTTGAAACACCCGCTATGTCATGACGGCGGTGACCGCGGAATTCACTTGCTGCACACGCGTGATCTGGAACTTGACCTGCGCCGTCACGGCCCGCCCTTTCCTGACAGTGCAAGCGTCACGGCTTTTGCAGTGCGCAAAGAGGCCCAGGAAAGCTGGGTGAAATGGGTCGTGCAGCACTTCTGCGACCAGCAGATCACCAATGAACTGCACCTTGCGGACTGGGTGGCGCGTTTGATGACACTGGCCGAGGCGATCTCGGCTGGCAGCACGGGTGAAACAGGTACCCTGTGGGACAAAAACGCAGGCCAAAAGGCGCTGGAGGTGCTGAATTCGCTCAGGGCCGAGGCGCAGCATGGCGGCCTGATGACGGCCCATGACTTTGCCGATCTGCTTGGGGCTCTGCTTGCGGGTGAAGAGGTTCGTGACCGGGATGCGCCGCATCCGCACATCATGATCTGGGGCACGCTCGAGGCACGGGTGCAGGGCGCCGACCTGCTGATCCTTGGCGGATTGAACGAAGGAAGCTGGCCAGAGGCACCAACACCCGATCCCTGGCTGAACCGGCAGATGCGTGACAAAGCGGGGTTGTTGCTGCCCGAACGCCGGATCGGCCTGTCTGCGCATGACTTCCAGCAGGCCATCGGCGCACCCGAAGTGTGGTTGACCCGCGCGACCCGCTCGGATGATGCCGAGACGGTTCCGTCTCGCTGGCTGAACCGACTGACCAACCTGTTGCAGGGTTTGCCGGGTCAGGGTGGCCCCGAAGCCCTGGCCAAAATGCGCGCTCACGGCGAAAAATGGCTGAACTGGTCCGAGGCACTGGAAGATGCGCCGCCGATCGACCCCGCACCGCGTCCTTCTCCGCGCCCACCGGCCGCCGCACGTCCGCGCCGACTGTCTGTGACCGAGATAAAGAGGCTGATCCGCGATCCATACGCGATATACGCCAAACATGTGCTTCGGCTGAAACCACTTGATCCGCTTGTACAGGCCCCCGATGCCTTGCTGAGAGGAATTGTGATTCACGAAATCCTTGAGCATTTCATCAAGGACAGCGTCCTCGACAGCGCTTTGCTGACGCGGGACAATTTCCTGAAACGGGCGCATGCCCTGTTGGATCTACACGTCGCCTGGCCGACGGCCCGCAAACTGTGGCTGGCCCGGCTTGAGCGGATCGCGGATGATTTCCTCGGCGCAGAGCTCGCGCGCCGGAAGGATGGTGGCCCCGTGGCGTTTGAGGCGGTGATGAAACTGGCGTTGCGCCCCCTGGATTTCACCATAGTCGGGCGCGCGGACAGAATCGATTGCAACAGCCGGGGCGCGTTGCGCATCGTCGACTATAAAACCGGTGCACCACCGACGGAAAGCCAGCAATCCAAATTTGACAAGCAGTTGCTGATCGAGGCGGCCATGGCCGAGCAGGGCGGGATTGAGGGCTTTGACCCGACAAGCGTGGCCGAAGCCATCTTCATCGGTATGGGTGGCAGCTATAAGGAGGTTGCGGCACCCTTGGCGAAAGAACCGACAGACAAGGTTCTTGCCGAACTGAAAGAGTTGATTTCCGCCTATTTAGAGCCTGATCAGGGGTTCTCATCCCGTCGGATGCTGCACAAGGACACGGATGTCGGTGACTATGATCATCTGGCGCGGTTCGGCGAATGGGACCGGACAGCGGAAACGTACCCCGAGGATCTGACATGAGCCCGCGCAACGACGCAACCGAACGGCAGGTACAGGCCGCGCGCCCCGATGCCTCGACCTGGCTGGCGGCCAATGCCGGGTCTGGCAAAACCCGGGTTCTGACCGACCGTGTGGCGCGTCTGCTGCTGGGCGGGGTCCAGCCTCAGCACATTCTGTGCCTGACCTACACCAAGGCCGCCGCCAGCGAGATGCAGAACAGGTTGTTCAAGCGCCTTGGTGAATGGGCAATGCTGGATGATTCCCCCTTGATGGATGAACTGACCGACTTGGGTGTACCCGGCGAAATCGGCTCGGATCGGTTGGCGCAAGCACGCACCCTGTTTGCCCGCGCCATCGAAACGCCGGGTGGTCTGAAAATCCAGACCATCCACTCGTTCTGCGCGTCATTGTTGCGGCGCTTTCCGCTGGAGGCTGGCGTTAGCCCGCAGTTCACCGAAATGGAAGACCGCGCAGCAGCCTTGTTGCGAGAGGAGATTGTCGAGGATTTCGCCGCAGGCCCGCAGGCCGGGTTGATTGAAGATGTGGCCCGGTTCGTCACGGACACGGGGTTTGACAAACTGACCGCTGCGATCACGCAAAAACGCAGTCTTTTTTCGCAGCCGCTGGAATGGTCCGATCTTCTGCATCGTTTTGATCTGCCCGCCAGCTTTGACGAAACAGCGCTTCTTGGGCGGGTTTTTCTTGGTGGCGAAGTCGAACTCATCCAATCCATATTGCCCGCTTTGACCGAAAGCGGAGGCAACAATGCCAAGGCCGCCGCGAAATTGACCGGGTTCAACGAAGCCAGATTGATACATTTACCCATGTTGGAAAGCGTGTTTCTGACAGGGAAGGGCGCAAAGGAACCCTTCACGGCCAAACTCAACGCTTTTCCGACCAAACCCCTGCGCGAAGGTGTGCTGGCCGACCGGATGCCGCAGATCGAGTCCTTCATGCAGCGGATCGAAACCGCACGTGAACAACGTCTGGCGCTGGTCGCGGCGCAGAAAACCGCGGTTCTGCACCGCTTTGCCGCAGCCTTCCTGCCCGAATACGAACGGCGCAAGCAGTTGCGCGGCTGGCTGGATTTCGACGATCTGATCCTGCGCGCACGGCAGGTATTGAACGATCCGGCAGTGGCCGAATGGGTGCTGTACCGACTGGACGGGGGTATCGATCACATTCTTGTGGACGAAGCGCAGGACACCAGCCCCGATCAGTGGGACGTGGTCGAAAAACTGGCGCAGGAATTCACCAGCGGGGAAGGGGCCCGATCCGGAGTTGAGCGCACGATCTTCGTCGTCGGCGACAAGAAACAATCGATCTATTCCTTTCAGGGCGCCGATCCACAGGCCTTTGACAGAATGCAGGAAGAGTTTGGCCGGAAATTGGCTGAATCAGGCTCTAAACTGTGGGATTCGACGTTGGAATACTCGTTCCGATCCTCCAGCGCGATCCTGACTCTGGTCGATATCCTGTTTGAAAACCGGATCGAGGCAGGATTTCACAAGGACAGTCAGCACCGTGCTTTCAAGGCCGATCTGCCAGGTCGTGTTGATCTTTGGCCCGTTGTCGAAAAAGTAGCAGATGCCGAAGACGGGGATTGGACCGACCCGGTCGATCGACCGGGCGCACGGCATCACACCGTCATTCTGGCCGAGAAGGTCGCACAGTCGATCAAAGACATGATCGAACGGGGCGAGACGATCCCGGAAGATGGCAAACCCGGCCAATTCGTACGCCGAAAAGTGCAGCCGGGGGATTTTCTGATCCTTGTGCAACGCCGCTCGGACCTGTTTGCCGAGATCATCCGTGCCTGCAAGGCGCTGCACCTGCCCATCGCCGGAGCAGATCGGCTGAAAGTGGGCGCTGAACTGGCGGTCAAGGATCTTGCGGCCTTGCTCAGCTTTCTGGCCACGCCCGAAGACAGCCTGTCCCTGGCGACGGTTCTCAAATCTCCCTTGTTCGGTTGGTCCGAACAGCAGCTTTTCGATCTGGCGCACCGTCGGAAAGAACAGTTCCTTTGGGCCGCACTGCGCAACCGTGCGGAAGAGTTCCCCGAAACTCTGTCCGTGCTGAATGATCTGCGCAGCCAGATCGACTTTCTGCGCCCCTATGATCTGATCGAACGTATCCTGACCCGCCATGACGCGCGGCGCAAGCTGTTGGGGCGGTTGGGGGCAGAAGCCGAAGACGGTATCAACGCGCTGTTGTCCCAGGCTCTGGCCTATGAGCGAACGGATATCCCCAGCCTGACGGGATTTCTGGTCTGGATGCAGACCGACGATCTGGAAATCAAACGACAGATGAGCGGCGTCGGCAACCGGATCCGGGTGATGACGGTCCATGGTTCAAAAGGGTTGGAGGCGCCGATCGTCATCCTGCCGGACACCGGCAAACGCCAGCCCCCGCGTGACGCCGAGGTCATGCTGGCCGGCGGAACACCCTTGTGGAAGGTGTCGGCGGACGCATCACCAAACCTGATCTCGCAGGCGCGGGAAGAGGCGCGCAGCCGCGAGGAAAACGAACGGCTTCGGTTGCTCTATGTGGCTCTGACACGGGCGGAAAAGTGGTTGATCGTAGCGGCGGCAGGCGATTTGGGGAAAGACGGCAACAGCTGGTATCAGATGGTCGAGGCGGCGATGGATCGGGCCGGGGCCGCGCAGGTCCCGGGCTCCGATATCCGCCGCCTGTCCCACGGGGATTGGGACGCGCTGCCCTTGATCGATCAACCGAACACTGCCGTTCGGCAAGTCGAATTGCCGGACATGTTCCAACATCCGGCACCGGATCCGGTTGCGCCTGCCGGCACGCTCAGCCCTTCGGATCTGGGCGGCCCTAAGGCGTTGCCCGGCGATACCGGCCTGGATGAAGATGCGGCCAAACTGCGCGGAACCCGCCTGCACCTGTTGCTGGAACACCTTCCCGTGGCCGAAAAAGAACTTTGGCCAGAGCTTTGCGCCCGGTTGCTGCCCGATATGCATGAAACGGACCGGCAAGAGATATTGAACGAAGCCGTAACTGTGCTGACAGCGGAAGGTTTGCAGCCCGTATTCGCGCCTGACACGTTGGCCGAAGTGCCCATTACTGCCGCTCTGAACGGGCAGCGGATGCATGGGGTTGTCGATCGTCTGATCGTATCGGGAACGGAAGTGCATGTGATTGATTTCAAATCAAATGCCACGGTTCCAGACCGCGCGGAAGACTGCCCTGAAGGCCTGTTGCGGCAAATGGGGGCATACGCGCAGGCGCTGGCGCAGATCTATCCGGATCGCAGCATTCGTTCCGCCATCCTGTGGACCCGCACGGCGCGGCTGATGTGGTTGCCACACGATCTTGTGACAGATGCTTTGGCCCGCACCCAGATATCTTGACCTTACCCGAAGCGGCACATACGTTCTGTTCCCAAGTTTACCCCATTCAGGAGACAGAATATGTCGACCGTAGCCGTTACCGACGACACCTTTGACGCCGAAGTCAAGAATTCGACCGTTCCCGTGGTCGTGGATTTCTGGGCCGAATGGTGCGGCCCCTGCAAGCAAATCGGCCCAGCACTGGAAGAGCTGGCGGCCGAGTATGGCGACAAGGTCAAAATCGCCAAGGTCGATGTGGACAGCAACCCGAACTCTGCCGCTGCCATGGGCGTGCGAGGCATCCCCGCGCTGTTCATCTTCAAGGACGGTCAGGTCGTTTCCAACCGCGCGGGCGCGGCGCCCAAAGCTGCGCTGCAAAGCTGGATCGACGAATCCATCTGATCTGGTCCTAGCAGAACGTTCCAAAGGCGCCTCAGATCGGGGCGCCTTTTTTGTTGCATATGTCGGAGAAACCAATGGCAAAAACGCGGGTCCTTGTGGAATTCGGGATGGGCACATCCCTGCGCCGGATGGACTATACCCAGGCGTCACTGCGGGCGATCAAGGATGCGCTTTGGCACAACTCGGTCAACATGGCGGAACTGTTCGGGTTTCCGAAAGAGGCGATGATCAT
>NZ_JBXWSM010000057.1:0-27922 GCF_059613405.1 Ruegeria sp. BHSA118 | reverse complement strand
TGGCGGCGGGTTGCCACCCGATATGACAGATGCCCGAAGGTCTTCCTATCAGCAATCGCACTCGCGGCTACCATCTTGTTTTGGGTGTAAATCAATGAGTCTGGAGCCTAGGATTGCATCTGAAAAGATTGGAGCAACGAAGCAAATGATTGTTCATTCTGGAGAGGAAGACATCAGGGAAACCGGGGGGGTTCCCAGATTGTCTCTGATCTCTGCTATTCGTTCATTTTCTTAACCTGGCTGTTCACTATGGACCTACAGGTCACCGCATATGCATCAGGAATCATAGCTATCGGTCAAGTGATGAAGCAAATGCGCGCCTGACATTCACTCAAAGTCAGACGCCACCGCCCCTTAGGAGCGATGGCAAACTTTTCATGGTCAGAATTGCATTGTGAACTTGTCAAATTGCAAACTGATGCGAGCTTTCACAACAACACAAGCACCCACCCCCAGCGTCAGCCACATTTCGAATGCCCGCAGCTGCGGCAGGTCATGCAGCCCTCAATCATCACCATGTCATACTGGCCGCAGGACGGGCAGGCCTTGCCGCGGGGGGCGTCCATGTTGACCACCTGCGCCTGCGGGTCGGATTTCAGCCCCATCCCTTCGCCTTCGAGGAACCCGATCGCGATCATGTGCTGCTCGATCACGCCGCCAATTGCCGCCAGGATCGAGGGGATATACTTGCCCTGCACCCAGGCTCCGCCGCGCGGGTCGAAGACGGCCTTCAGTTCCTCGACCACGAAAGACACGTCACCACCGCGCCGGAACACGGCCGAGATCATCCGGGTCAGGGCCAGCGTCCAGGCGTAATGCTCCATGTTCTTCGAGTTGATGAAAACCTCGAACGGACGCCGCCGACCGCCGATGACGATGTCGTTGATGGTCAAATAGATCGCGTGCTCGCTGTCGGGCCATTTCAGCTTGTAGGTCGAACCCTCAAGCGATTGCGGCCGGTCAAGCGGTTCGGACATGTAGATGACATCGCCGCCATCCACCTCGTGCGGCGCATCCGCGCTTTCGCCCGGCACCTTGTCATCACTCTCCGAGACGGTCAGAACCGAGCCGGTCACGTCGTTTGGGCGATAGGTGGTGCAGCCCTTGCAGCCCTGATCCCAGGCCTGCATATACACGTCCTTGAAGGCGTCGAACGAGATGTCCTCAGGGCAGTTGATCGTCTTCGAAATCGAGCTGTCGATCCATTTCTGTGCTGCCGCCTGCATCTTGACGTGCTCGGCCGGGGTCAGGGTCTGGGCGTTCACGAAATAGTCGGGCAGCTCAACATCGCCGAACTTGTCGCGCCACATCTGAACGGCATAGTCCACCACCTCTTCCTCGGTGCGCGAGCCGTCCTTCTGCAAAACCTTGCGCGTATAGGCATAGGCAAAGACCGGCTCGATCCCCGACGACACGTTACCCGCGTACAGAGAGATCGTCCCAGTGGGTGCGATTGAGGTCAGCAGAGCATTGCGGATGCCGTGCGCGCGGATGACCTCGCGGACATCGTCATCCATTTGCTGCATGGTGCCGCTGGTCAGGTATTTCTCGGCATCGAACAGGGGAAACGCCCCTTTTTCCTTGGCCAAATCGACCGACGCCAGATACGCGGCGCGGGCGATCGCGTGCAACCAGCGCTCGGTCTGACGCGCCGCCTCGTCGGACCCATAACGCAGACCCAGCATCAACAACGCATCCGCCAGTCCGGTCACGCCCAGTCCGATGCGGCGCTTGTCCTGCGCTTCAGCCTCTTGTTCGGCCAGTGGGAATTTTGACACATCAACGACATTGTCCATCATCCGGACAGCCGTGGCGACAAGTTCTTGAAGGGCCGCGTCATTCAAACGGGCGTTTGCCTCAAACGGTTCAACCACCAAACGCGCCAGATTGATCGAACCCAACAGGCAGGCGCCATAAGGTGGTAAAGGTTGCTCGCCGCACGGGTTCGTGGCCGCGATAGTTTCAACGTAGCTCAGGTTGTTGGCCTGGTTGATCCGGTCGATGAAGATCACCCCCGGCTCGGCATAATCATAGGTGGCCTGCATGATCTTGTTCCACAGATCACGCGCCTGAACCGTATGATAGACCTTGCCGTCAAAGATCAGATCCCACGAGGCATCGGCCTTGACCGCTTCCATGAACGGATCGGTCACCAGAACCGACATGTTGAACATGCGCAGGCGGGCCGGGTCGGATTTGGCGGTGATGAACTGTTCGATATCCGGGTGGTCACAGCGCATGGTCGCCATCATCGCGCCACGGCGCGAGCCCGCCGACATGATCGTGCGGCACATGGCATCCCAGACATCCATAAAGCTCAACGGCCCCGACGCATCCGCCGCGACGCCTTTCACGTCAGCGCCACGCGGGCGGATGGTCGAGAAATCATAGCCGATCCCGCCCCCTTGCTGCATGGTCAGCGCGGCCTCTTTCAGCATGTCGAAAATGCCGCCCATGCTGTCGGGCACTGTGCCCATGACGAAACAATTGAACAGGGTCACCTGACGCGCGGTGCCGGCACCTGCTGTGATCCGCCCGGCAGGCAGGTATTTGAAATCTTCCAGCGCCTCATAGAATTTTTCTTCCCAGTGCCCCGGGTCGTTTTCCACCCGCGCCAGATCACGGGCGATGCGCCGCCAACTGTCTTCAACCGTCTGATCGATGGGGGTGCCATCCGCCTGTTTAAAGCGGTACTTCATATCCCAGATCTGCTCGGCGATGGGGGCGGCAAAGCGGCTCATTGGTGATTCCCTGTGCTGAAAGAGGTATCCAGACTACCTCAAATCACATGCCCGCCACAACACCTTGATGACAACTGGAACCAAGCTACAATATAAGGATCATCCTCGGGACGACTCTGTGGGAAAGCTGTGGATAAATTCGTAAACCTCATAAAACTGTCCGTTGGTTCGGAAAGCGTCGACACGCTGATCGCATGGCAGGACAGCTATCGCCAGCGGTTCGCGGACGGCCTGCCACGCCACGTCACCCGTATGTGGCCCAAGCGCGAAGCCGAAATTCTGAACGGCGGATCGATCTATTGGGTCATCAAGGGCGTAATCCAGTGTCGCCAGCGGATCCTTCGGCTGGATGAAGTGATCGGAGACGATGGTATACGCCGCTGTGCCATTGTGCTGGACCCCAAGCTGCACCGCACCCAGAACGCCCTGAAACGCCCGTTTCAGGGATGGCGTTATCTCAAGCCTGAAGATACTCCTGCCGATTTGCCCAAAAACCGCGAGCAGGACGATGCCCTGCCCGATGATCTGAACCGCGCCCTGGCAGAAATAGGTGTGCTGTAGTTACCGCAACCGATCCAGCAATTCGGACAGAACCGCTTTTTCTGTCGGATCATATTTTGCAACGCGACTGCGCCACAGCGTGGCCTGCGATTGCAGGACCAGACCGTCCGACAGGATCTTCAGGTGGTTCGCGCGCAGGGTCTCTCCGGTCGAGGTGATGTCGGCAATTGCTTCAGCGGTTTCATTCATCACCGTGCCTTCGGTCGCCCCCTGGCTGTCAACCAGAGTGTAATCGGCCACGCCCGCGTCGGTCAGGAACTCACGCACCAGTCGGTGATATTTGGTAGCAATCCGCAGCCGGTGGCCGTGGGTGTTTCGAAATGCTGCTGCCGCCGCGTCGAAATCGTCCAGCGTGTCCACATCGACCCAGCAGGCGGGTGTGGCGATGATCAGATCGGCCTTGCCAAAGCCCAACTGCGCAATCTCTTCGACCTGCTGTTCCCAGCGCGGCAGCTTCTCATGCACCAGATCGATCCCGGTGACGCCCAGATGAATACGGCCCGACGCAAGTTCGCGCGGAATTTCACCCGCCGACAAAAGGATCAGTGAGACGCCTTCGATCCCGTCGACCCGCCCCGCATATTCCCGGTCCGAGCCGTTGCGGGACAGCATAATGCCATGTTTTTCGAACCATGAGACGGTCTTTTCCATCAACCGGCCCTTCGAGGGCACGCCCAGTTTCACACTCATTGCGCGGCCTCCTCGATTTCAAGCATCAGGTCCGGGCGGATCACGCCGCCGATCGCAGGGATTTCGGCCCCATCCCCCAAACGGCGCGTCAGCGCATCATAGCGCCCACCCGTAGCGACGGGCGGCAGGTCGGGACGGCCTTCGGCGTAAAACCCAAAGACAAACCCGTCATAATATTCCATCGATGTCCGGCCATATGACGCTTCGAAATCCAGCCGTGCGACATCGACACCACGCGCCTGCAGGGCTGCGATCCGCGCCTCCAACCGGTCCAGCGCCGGGGTGATCTGCGGCAGATCCACTGCCACATCCCGCAGCTGTTCCAGCGCGAAGGGCATGGTTTCACGCACATTCAGCAGCGTTTCCAACCCGGCCAGCTCATTGTCAGAGATTGGCGGCGCAGCGCGGTCTTCGCGCAGGGCTTTGATCCTGTCGGCAATCTCGGGCGCGCGACGCTTGCCGATCATCGGAACATCAACCGCCATCGGGTCGTCCGCGTCCAAAAGCGCATCACGGCCTTCGGGCCCCGGTTTACGCCCTGCAAACCGGTCCAGCAGCGCGCGGAACCGGCGCGGCCGCCACAGGTGCCGCATCAGCGCGGCCTTGCGGCGGTCTGTGGTCCGAAGCCCTTCGACAGCCGCGGTTAGGATACCGATATCCCCGGTTGCTGCGCGCAGAGGCAGCCCGCGCAGTTGCAGCGCCATCAGCGAAAACACTTCGGCATCGGCACCAGCGGGATCATCGCGGTCAAAAACCTCGTACCCCACCTGAATATATTCGTTCGAACGGTCCGGGTCGTGTTCCTGACGGCGGAACACCTCACCTGAATAGGTATAGCGCGCAGGCTCGGCCCCGTCCCGCATGTGCATCTGAACAACAGGCAGGGTGAAGTCCGGGCGCAGCATCTGCTCGCCCCGCAGCGCGTCCGAGGTGACGTAGGCACGGGCGCGGATATCCTCGCCATAGAGGTCCAGCAACATTTCAGCGGGTTGCAACAGGGGGGTATCCACCACCTGCGCGCCCGCAGCCTCGAACCGGACACGCATCATCGCGGCACGGGCCTGTATCTGGGAACGGTTGGGCATTGGTCAGTCCTGACTGTTCAGAATTTCACGCACTTTCGCGACCAGATCAGCGCGCGATACTTCGAACTGGCTGGGGCGTTCTTTCCATTCCTCCAGCGTGGCGCTTTCGGCGATCTTGGCCCCAAGGATCAGGTCCTTGATCTGCACGATGCCTTTTGCCTTTTCGTCCCCGCCTTCGATCACCGCAACCGGCGAGTTGCGCTTGTCCGCGTATTTCAACTGGTTGCCAAAGTTCTTGGGATTGCCCAGATAAACCTCGGCCCGGATGCCCGCGTTGCGCAGCTCGGCCACCATCGCCTGATAATCGGCCATCCTGTCGCGATCCATGACGGTGACAACCACGGGGCCTTTGGCCTGGGCGCTGATCCGGCCCTTTTCGCGCAGCGCCGCCAGCAACCGATCCACACCAATGGACACGCCGGTCGCGGGCACTTCCTGCCCGGTGAACCGCTTGACCAGATCGTCATAGCGCCCGCCACCCGCAACCGAGCCGAACTGCCGATTGCGACCTTTCTCGTCGAAGATTTCAAAGGTCAGCTCGGCCTCATAGACCGGACCGGTGTAATAGCCGAGGCCACGCACGACGGAGGGGTCAATGACGATGCGGTCGGGGCCGTAGCCGCCAGCAGAGAGAAGTTCCGCGATCTGTTCCAGTTCAGCAATCCCATCCGCCCCGATCTTGCTGTCGCCCACGGCAATGCGGAGGTTGGCCAGCGTACCGGCCGTATCGACGGCCTTGGAGGTCAGGAAGGCGATCACCGGGTCCGCCTGATCATCGCTGAGGCCAACGCCGTCGATAAACGCGCCCGACGCGTCCAGACGACCCTTGGTCAGCAACTCGCGCACGCCCTGCTCGCCCACCTTGTCGAACTTGTCGATGGTGCGCAGAACGTTGTCGCGAGCGGCTGCGTCTTCACCCAGACCCATCGCCTCCAACACACCGTTCAAAACCTTCCGGTTGTTCACCCGGATCAGGTAATCGCCACGCGGGATGCCGACCTCTTCCAGCGTGTCGGCCAGCATTGCACAGATCTCGGCATCAGCAGCCATCGATGCGGTTCCGACCGTATCCGCATCGCACTGATAGAACTGCCGAAAGCGCCCCGGTCCCGGCTTTTCGTTGCGCCAGACCGGACCCATTGCATAGCGGCGGTAAGGCGTCGGCAGGTCGTTGCGGTGCTGGGCATAGACACGGGCCAGAGGCGCGGTCAGGTCATAGCGCAGGGCCATCCAGTCGCCATTTCCGCCCTCATCAAACTCCTGCCATGCAAAGACGCCCTCGTTCGGGCGGTCCACGTCGGGCAGGAACTTGCCCAGCGCCTCGACGGTTTCCACCGCGCTGCTTTCCAGCGCATCAAACCCGTACCGATGATAGACACCCGCAATCGTCCGCAGCATTTCGGTGCGCTGCGTGACTTCCTCGCCGAAATAGTCACGGAACCCTTTCGGCGTGACGGCCTTGGGGCGGGGCTGTTTCTTGGGCTTGGCCATGTGGGGCGTCCTTGGGAGTGTACCTGTTCCGCGCGCGGTCTATCCCATGGTCCGCATCGGGGCAAGGCGCGCTTTCTCTGGCCTTGGGCCGAGTGTGTCGCTATGACCAGCGCAAGACAGGAGTCCCCCATGCAGCATCTGGAAGAAGAGATCGCCCATCTGACCCGTACCGTGGACGAGCTGAACACGGTCGTCACCAGACAACAGTCGGAAATCGACCGGCTGACCCAACGGGTTGAAATGCTGTTGCAGCGCGAAGCAGAACGGGCGCAGGAAGGATCAGGCGGCGTGGTCTTCGGCGATGAACGGCCGCCGCATTATTGAGTGGCCGGGGGCCGTTTCTTCCGTTTTGTACAGGCGCTTGGGGCGCGGTAGTCCGTTTTGTACGAAACGTCTCAGGGCCGAACCGACACACTCGGACAGAAACCGCGTTGGTGGAACGGCGCGGGATATGGGTCAGTTGTCTGTAGTGCGGGACGAAGCGGACTTTTGATGTGATCGCTCCAAAGACAGCTATGCGCCCAATACAGACATTACATTCTCACATGCAGGAAAGGTAGCGAACCTTAATTGCGGGGGCAAACACGTGGCTTTGTTGAAAGCTCCGCTCTAGATCTTAACATAAATCCACTTCTTATTGGCAGAAAGCTCGGAGCGGAAAGCTCCGAGCCGCGTTCCCTACCATCAGGACTGACTAAGTTTCTTGAGTTGCAGGAAGCTCATCACCGCAAGAAACGCAAAGAATGCGGGATCCGACCAACCAAAGCCAGTGAAGATACCTGTCAGCGCCGCATATAGCGTTACGACAAAACCAAGTGCGTTGGTTGCCATCAGCCCGGTCAGCAGCTTCCGGGCGGTTGCACCTTCGGTCACATCCCTAAGAAGAAAGCCAATAATGGCAATCCCTCCAAGAAAAATGCTGTTGTGCTGCGACAGGAACCAGGCGTAGCGGTCATTCAGCTCCAATCCGTAGTTTGGCCACAGAAAACCAGGCAGAAAAAACAGCGCAAAGGCAAACAACGCATAGATTGTGCTGTGAAGGGTCAGGAATGTTCGATTGCTCATTTGAAAGCTCCTTGTATGTGCGCAAGTTTAAGAGGGATCCTGATCAGACTACCTCGCGCAAGGGGGCGTTGGTGATTGAGCTGAGGTCTTCCATGATATCAAACACATGGTCCGACGTTACGGTGACACCGATTGCCGCCAGACGCTTCACGTGCATCGCCTTGTAGGTTTCCAGGGCGGCGAGATCCCGGAACAAATAGGTCGAACCGAAATCACCACTGCTTTCATCAACGGTCCAGATTTTCCAGATCACACCAGCTTCCTGCGCAATGCTTTCAGCCAACCGCTTAGTGCCCTCGGCAAATTCTTCGGTCATGGGGCCGTCATATGTCATGTGTAGGTCCCAGATTTTCATCGTGCTCATCAGCTTTGTCCTTTTGACTTTCTCGCTCCGGTTTTGCGTGTGGCGAAGCGTGTGGTTTCCATTGCCAAGCAAGATAGTCAGGGATATTTGTTAGATAAACAGCCATTTTTAGATCGCGATGTAAGGAATATCTAACAATGAGGCGAAATGAGTTGAACGACGTGTCGATATTCGTGGCGGTTGCTCAAGAGAACGGTTTCCGCGCGGCGGCTGAAAAACTGAAACTTGGAGCGGGTTCGGTAAGTGAAGCTGTCCAGAGGTTCGAAGATCGCCTTGGCGTGCGCCTGATCGAAAGATCGACCCGGGCCATCGCCCTGACCAAAGCGGGCGAACTTCTTTTTCGCCGTAGCCTGCCAGCAATCAATGATCTGGAAACAGCACTGAAAAGTATTCACGACCTAAACGAAGATCTGTCGGGCACGCTTCGGCTAACGGCCCCGACCGCCGCGGGCCAATTGTTTCTGGATGCCCTAATCACAGGATTTGCAAAAGAACATCCGGCGGTGGCGATTGAACTAATTTATGACGAAACAAAAGTCGATCTCGTAACCAGCGGGGTTGATGCTGCTATCCGTGCTGAGACCCTGCTTGATCCTGATACATATGCCATCGCAATTGGCCCTACACTGAAGATGACGATTGTCGCGTCCCCCGAATATCTAGCCAATTGCCCGCCCCTAGAGAAACCGGCCGATGTGGCGGCACATAGCGGGGTCTGTTTTGCTATTACAGGTGCTGACAAGCTGGCCCCGTGGGTATTTGCAGGCACAGACGGCCCCTATTCGGTCATGCCGCGTCCCAAGATCGTCACCAACGACGTGACCTCCATCCTTGAAGGCGCAAAGGCGGGGCTTGGGCTGGCCTATATCTTTGCAAGCTCTGTCGAGAGCTTGCTGGAAGACGGCAGGTTGGTTCAGGTTCTGGAAGGCCAGACCGCTGATTTGCCCCGGTTCTCCCTGAACTATCTATCCAAGCGCAATATGCCGCCCCGTGTCAGAGCTTTCGTTGATTATGCGAAACGGTGCAATCCTTAAACAAAATCGCTAATCTCTGCACTATCAAACAAGTTCCGTTTCTTGGAGCCGAATTGAAGCTTGGTGGAGCATCATCAAGGGTCCAGTACGGGCCGATTCACGGAGCTTTGCAAAGCCCGATTTCTGCCCAAAACAGTCATTGGAACATCGTGCAGTATCCGGAAAAATGGGCTCATAGCTGCCATCCCGGCGATTGAAGGCAAAGCCCCACTTCTCGCTACAGATCCTCGACCGACTACAACCCGTCCAGCTCGATTCCCGAATTCATTCCAACCGGAACATCAGCTGCTGAAGCCACGGCCTCTCTACACCGGTTGCCTGATACATCGCGTGAAGAAAGTTGTGCGCTGACACCGGGTCGCTCATGAACGGCGAAGTGCGGATTTCGCCCTTCTTCACCTCATCGCGCGCCTCGTAGATCACCGTGTCTTCCTTGATCGTCGCCATGATCCTGACGGCGTCCAGCGTCTCGGGGTCGATGGCGGTGGGATCTTCGGAGAGGAGCACGAAATCGGCAAGCTTGCCCGCCTCGATCGACCCCTTGCCGTTTTCCTCGAAATGCTGCCAGGCGGGCCAGATCGTCAGCGCCTTGAGCGCGGTCGCGACGTCGACCCGATGACGGGGGCCAAGAATGTCACCCGATCGCGTGCGCCGGGTCACGGTAGCATCCAGTATGCGCATGCTGTCAGGCAAGGCGACCGGCGCGTCGTGATGCGAGCCGAACATCATGCCCCGCTCGAGCAGCCAGCCAGTGGGCGAAATGTTCTCGGCATTGACCGGGCCCACGGTGTGGTCGCGGTGCCAGTCGCCCCAATAGAAGGTGTGCATCGGGAAAAGGGACATGAACACGCCCAGCCGCTTGTAGGCGTCGACCTGGTCCTCGCGCAGGAACTGGCCGTGTATCAGTACGGGGCGGTTGCCCGGATCGCCATACTTGTCCTGCG
Organism: Ruegeria sp. BHSA118; assembly: GCF_059613405.1. NCBI lineage: Bacteria > Pseudomonadati > Pseudomonadota > Alphaproteobacteria > Rhodobacterales > Roseobacteraceae > Ruegeria > Ruegeria sp. BHSA118. The sequence goes on along the minus strand of NZ_JBXWSM010000057.1, from coordinate 17,947 downwards.
CAGCCTGAAGCGCAGCAATGAGCATGTCCGACGCGCCTTCGCCATTGGAATGGGTGATGATCTGGATGCCATTCTCGTAACACCAGTTCACGGCATCCTGCACCTGCTCGATGGTCACCGCCGAGTATCCCTTGTAGCCCGCGGGATAATCGCCGACCGGGTCATAGTAGGGACGGTCGCGGAGCGCGGTAAAGCCTTGCGGCGAGCCGTCGATCGTCAACTTGCAACCGCCCACGCGAATGCCGTTTTCATATTCTTTCGAAACATTGTCGCCGATATAGTCCCTGGCTTCGAGTACATCGGGATAGGCCACGACGTCGATCGGGATCCTGCCTTCGGCCGCCATGGCCTTCAGCGTCTCGACGGCAAACCCCGAGGACCGGCCGTCCTGCCCCGTGGTGTAGCCGAAACGCGCCCAGAGTTTGGACCCGGCAACCGCGAATTCCGCGAAGGCGTCCGGGCCGAGTTGCTTCAGGACGGGGACGAGCGTCCCGAAAAACGCGTATTCCTCGAGAACCCCGTTCGGCGCGCCATCGGCACCCCGCCGAATCTTGCCGCCGGCCGGGTCTTGCGCCGATGCATCGTAGCCGACAATCTCGAGCGTCTTCGAGTTTGCCACGCCGAGATGGCCGGACTGGTGGACAATCACGATGGGAAGCTCCTGCGAGACCGCGTCAAGGTCTTCGCGGGTCGGGTGGCGCTTCTCGGATAGCTGGGCGTTGTCGTAGCCGAAGCCGATGATCACGCCGGCCTTCTCGACCGCATCCCTGTTTGCATCGATCCAGTCGCGCAGCGCCTGTTGCAGGCTGGCAATGTCCGTGACCTCGCCGTCCGGCGGCGCAAGAAGGTTCGCCGACAAGGCTTGCAGGCCACCAAAAACCACGTGCCCGTGACTGTCGACAAAGCCCGGCAGCATCGCCCGGCCGTCAAGATCGAACAGTTCCGTCGCGTCGCCCTGATGCGCCATAATATCCGCAAGCGCGCCGACGGCGAGGATACGCCCGTCCTTGACCGCGACGGCCTCGGCGGTCGGCTGCGCATCGTTGATCGTGAGGATCGGCCCGCCGGAATAGATCGTGTCGGCGGTCTCCTGCGCGGTCGCGGCGCTGGTTGAAATGGCAAAACCCGCCAGCCAGACAAGATTCAGCAAACGTGACATCGGGAATACCCTCTCAAATACATCGGAAGATAAACGACTGAATAATGGTCGTGTCTATCGTGGCTAAAGCGTATTGCCCGACAGACACGCATTGCAAGATTTTTCGGGCAGCAAGAGGTGTCCGCAAGCCGCCATCCCGGCGATTGAAAGCGAAGCCCCGGCTTCCTGCTACAGTTCCTCGACCGACAGCACCCCGTCCAGCGACTTGATCGCGCCCTTGATCTGCGGGTTGATCGGGAAATCCTGGCCCAGATCCATTTCGACATCGCCCGGCAGGCCCGGCGCCATCAGGCAAAGCTGGATCGGCCCCTTCGAGGCCCCGCGCGCCGCGCCGGCGGCGTCCTCGAGCACCTTGGCGACCGTTGGTACGACCTGCGCTTCGTCAACAAAGATGCGCAACCCGGTTGCTCCGGCTTCGGCCACAAGGGAATCCGCAGGGCCAACCGAGCGGCCCAGCAGCTTGAGCTGATCGGCTTCCATCGTTGCCTCGGCGTTCAGAACCACCTGCGCGCCGGTTTCCAGAAACTCGCGGCACTTCTCCAACGTGTCCGAAAACAGCGTGACCTCATAGGCGCCGGTGGGATCAGACATTTGAACGAAAGCAAAGCGGTTGCCCTTGGCCGATTTCCGCTCCTGCCGGCCGGCGACAACCCCGGCCATCTTGGCGATGAACGGGCCAGACCGGGCCTTTTCCGTAACCTCGTCCAGCGTCATCACCTGTTTGCGTTTCAGCGCGGGCATGTAATCGTCCAGCGGATGCCCCGAGAGATAGAAGCCGATGGCCTTGAATTCTTCGCTGAGGCGCTCGGCGGGCAGCCAGTCGGGCGTCGGCGACAGGCGCGGTTCCGGCAGGTCGTCGCCCGCCTCGCCGAACAGAGACACCTGATTGGAGTTTTTCTGTTCATGAATCGCCGCCGAATACTGTACCAGACGATCAAGGCTTTCGAACACGCGGCGGCGGTTCTTGTCGAGCTCATCAAAAGCGCCTGCACGTGCCAGCATTTCCAGCGGTCGTTTGCCGACCTTCTTCAGATCGACCCGGCGGGCGAAGTCAAAGAGGTTGACGAAAGGTTTGTCAGCACCTTCATTTGCGCTCGCCCCCGAGCCACGCCCTTCAACCACGAGGTTCATCGCCTCGACGCCCACGTTTTTCAGCGCGCCCAGCGCATAGACCAGCTGACCACCCACCACGTCGAAGGTCGCCAACGAGCGGTTCACGCAGGGCGGCACGTAGGGCAGGCCCAGCCCCTTGCGGACCTCTTCGAAATACACGGCCAGCTTGTCGGTCAGGTGGATATCGCAATTCATGACGCCGGCCATGAACTCGACCGGGTGGTTCGCCTTGAGCCAACCGGTCTGGTAGCTGACCACCGCATAGGCCGCCGCGTGGGACTTGTTGAAGCCGTAGTTGGCGAATTTTTCCAAGAGGTCGAACACCTCAGAGGCCTTCTTGGCATCCACCCCGTTCTTGGCCGCGCCGGCCTCGAATTTCGGGCGTTCGGCGTCCATCGCCTCTTTGATCTTCTTGCCCATCGCGCGGCGCAGCAGGTCGGCGCCGCCAAGGGAATAGCCCGCCATGACCTGCGCGATCTGCATCACCTGCTCCTGGTAGACGATGATGCCCTGCGTTTCCTCGAGGATATGGTCGATCAGCGCGTGGACCGAGGTGATCTCGCGCTGGCCGTTCTTGACCTCGCAATAGGTGGGGATGTTCTCCATCGGGCCGGGACGGTAGAGTGCCACAAGCGCCACGATGTCCTCGATGCAGGTGGGTTTCATGCGCTTGAGCGCGTCCATCATGCCCGAGCTTTCCACCTGGAACACCGCCACGGTCTTGGCCGCGGAATAAAGCTTGTACGTCGCCTCATCATCCAGCGGGATAGCGTTGATCTGGTTTTCAGCCCCCTCGGCGGGCTCATAAAGTTCGGTGCCATCGGCGGCGACGTGCAAGGGACGCCCGGATTTGAAAATCAGATCCATTGCGTTCTGAATCACGGTGAGCGTTTTCAGACCCAGAAAGTCGAACTTCACCAGCCCGGCCTGTTCCACCCATTTCATGTTGAACTGGGTCGCGGGCATGTCCGAGCGCGGGTCCTGATAGATCGGCACCAGCGCATCCAGTGGCCGGTCGCCGATCACAACACCGGCGGCGTGGGTCGAAGCATTCCGCAGCAGCCCTTCGACCTGCTGGCCATAGGTGAGCAACCGGTCCACCACCTCTTCCTCGCGCGCGGCCTCGCGCAGGCGCGGTTCGTCTTTCAGCGCCTTTTCGATGGAGACAGGTTTCACCCCCTCAACCGGGATCATCTTGGACAGGCGGTCCACCTGCCCATACGGCATTTGCAGCACCCGCCCGATGTCGCGCACGGCGGCCTTTGACAGCAAGGCGCCGAAGGTGATGATCTGCCCCACCTTGTCGCGGCCGTATTTCTGCTGCACATAACGGATCACCTCTTCCCGGCGATCCATGCAGAAGTCGATGTCGAAATCGGGCATCGAGACCCGCTCGGGGTTCAGGAACCGTTCGAACAGCAGGCTGTAGCGCAGCGGATCAAGGTCGGTGATCGTCAGCGCATAGGCCACCAGTGACCCCGCGCCCGACCCCCGGCCCGGCCCGACGGGGATGTCATGATCCTTGGCCCATTGGATGAAATCCGCAACGATCAGGAAGTAGCCGGGAAAGCCCATGCCTTCGATGATGCCCAGCTCGAAATCCAGACGTTCCTGGTATTCCTCGGGCGTCACTGCATGGGGGATCACGGCCAGACGTTTCTGCAAGCCCTCATTGGCGATGCGCCGCAGCTCGGCCACCTCGTCATCCGCAAATTTCGGCAGGATCGGGTCGCGCCGATAGGCCATGAACGCGCAGCGTCTGGCGATCTCGACGGTATTTTCGATGGCCTCGGGCAAGTCGGCGAACAGGGTCGCCATCTCTTGTTGTGACTTGAAGTAGTGCTGCGCCGTCAGGCGACGGCGGCCTTCCTGCTGGTCGACATAGGCCCCTTCCGATATGCAGATCAGCGCGTCATGAGCTTCGTACATGTCCGGCGTCGGGAAATAGACGTCATTCGTGGCGACCAGCGGCAGGTTCTTGGCATAGGCCATCTCGACATGGCCGCGTTCGGTCAGGCGCTCGGCCTCGGGTTGGCCATCTTCGCCCGGATGGCGCTGAAGCTCGACATAAAACCGATCGGGGAACATTGCTGCCAGCCGATCGAGCAACGCGTCGGCCGCCGGGCGCTGACCCTGTTGCAGCAGCATCCCGACCGGGCCGTCAGGTCCACCGGACAGGCAGATCAACCCTTCAGATCGGTCAGCCAGTTCTTCCAAAGTGACCTGAGGCAGTTGCCCGCCCTTGTCCACGTAGAGGCAAGTGCTGAGCTTCATCAGGTTTTCGTACCCGGTCTTGGACTGCGCCAACAGCACCAGAGGCGCGGGCATCTTCGGCTTCTCGCCCGGCTGGGCCTGGACATAGGTCAGATCGACCTGGCATCCCATGATCGGCTGCACCCCGGCACCGCTTGCGGTGACCGCGAATTCCAGCGCTGAAAACATCGAATTGGTATCCGTCACGGCGACGGCGGGCATTTCCATCTTCTCGCACAGGCCCGGCAGCTTTTTCAGCCGCACGGCGCCTTCCAGAAGGGAATATTCAGTGTGAACGCGGAGGTGGATGAATCGTGGAGAACTGCTCATGACGCCCAAGCTACCCCAGCCGGCTGCGCGGCAAAAGGCGGAACCGCATCACGTTTGCCGCAAAAAAAATCGCCATTGATTATTCGGCTTTTTCAGAAGGTGCTTCGGGTTTGACTGGGTGTCGCAATCAAAAACCGCTTTATTTACAAGTGGCTGCCCATTAATCAGAAAAAACGGTCACAGGCCGTATACGTCTAATGGTGTATAACAGAGGCGGTTTTTCTTGCCAGACAAGCCGCGCTGTTTCTAACATCTCATGGCAAGCAATTCGCCCGCCACTCTTTCTACGTCGCATCGAAGGAGGGCCACAAGGGCGCAACCGGGTAAGGCGACGGGTTTCTCGAATGAACATCACGTTTCTTCTGAACGGAGAGACAGTGGAGTTGGCTGATATCGATCCGACAGCCACCCTGCTGGATTGGCTGCGCGAAGATCGCGGGCTGACCGGCACCAAGGAAGGCTGCAACGAAGGCGATTGCGGGGCTTGCACCGTGATGGTGACGGATGACGAAGGCGCCAAGGCCCTGAACTCGTGCATTCTGTTTCTGCCGCAACTGCATGGCAAAGCGGTGCGAACGGTCGAAGGCGCCAGCGGCCCGAATGGCGAAGCGCACCCCGTCCAGCAGGCAATGGTTGATCTGCACGGCTCGCAATGCGGCTTCTGCACACCCGGATTCGTCATGTCGATGGTGGCCGGGCACACGAACGGTGCAACGGACCATGACACTTTGCTAGCAGGCAACCTGTGCCGCTGCACCGGCTATGCGCCGATCATTCGCGCGGCGAAAGCGGCCGAGGAACAGCCCGTTCCGGTTTGGGTCAAAGATAAACCACCTGCAACGGTTGCCGCTGCGCGCATGCTGCCAACCTCATCCAACGAATTGGCCGCCGTATATGCCGAGAACCCGAACGCAACTCTGGTCGCTGGTGCGACCGATGTGGGCCTTTGGGTCACCAAGCAACTGCGCGAACTGGACCCGGTGATCTTCCTCAACCGCTGTGATGATTTGAAGAAGATCACACTCAGCAGTGAAGAAGTCCGCTTTGGCGCAATGGTCGACATGAATCGCATGGCAGATGCATTGGTCGATCTGCATCCGTCCTATGCCGAGATGATCCGCCGCTATGCCAGCGTTCAGGTCCGCCATGCGGCCACTGTCGGCGGCAATATCGCCAACGGCTCGCCCATCGGGGACAACCCGCCCGCGCTGATCGCATTGAACGCGACACTGCACCTGCGCAAGGGCAACGATCGGCGGGCGATCCCGCTGGAAGAGTTCTTCATCGACTACGGCAAACAGGATCGGGTTCCGGGCGAGTTTGTTGAAGCCGTCAGCTTCCCGCGCCAACCAGATCGCCTAAAGGCTTACAAGCTCAGCAAACGGTTTGATCAGGATATCTCGGCCGTCTGCGGCTGTTTCAACATAACCGTTTCGGAAGGCAGCGTCACACAGGCGCGCATCGCCTATGGTGGCATGGCTGCTATTCCGAAACGGGCGACCCATGTCGAGACCGCTTTGATCGGCAAACCGTGGACGCGCAAGACCGTTGACGCCGCGCTGCCATCCTTTGCCGACGACTTTTCGCCACTCACGGATATGCGCGCCTCGGCCCTGTATCGACTGGAAACCGCCAAGGCGATGCTGAAACGGTATTTCCTGGAAGATCAGGGTGAGATCACCAATGTGCTGGAGGTGTCGGCATGAGCGTGACGCAAGCCCTGCCCCACGACGCCGCCCCTTTGCATGTTTCGGGCGCGGCGCGGTACGTGGATGACATCCCGACACCCAAGGGCACGCTGCACCTGGCCTTCGGCCTGAGCCCGATTGCCAAGGGCAAGATCACCGCAATGGATCTGTCGGCTGTCAAAGATGCCAAGGGTGTCGTGATGGTCATGACGGCAGAAGACCTGCCTTTTGCCAACGATGTCTCGCCCTCGATCCACGATGAGCCGCTGCTGTCGGACGGCACGGTGCACTATATCGGTCAGCCCGTGTTCCTGGTTGTCGCCACCAGCCATCTGGCCGCCCGCAAAGCGGCGCGATTGAGCAAGGTCGACTACGCCGAAGACGCGCCGATCCTGACGATCGAAGAGGCGCTGGCCGCCAACAGCCGGTTTGAAGACGGTCCACGCATCTATGCCAAGGGCGATGCGGATGCGGCCATTGCCAATGCGCCGCATGTGATCGAAGGTTCGTTCGAATTGGGCGGGCAGGAGCATTTCTATCTGGAAGGTCAGGCCGCGCTGGCCGTGCCGAATGAGGGCGCGGATATGCTGGTGCACAGCTCGACCCAGCACCCGACCGAGATTCAGCACAAAGTGGCCGACGCTCTGGGTGTTCCGATGCACGCCGTCCGGGTCGAGACCCGCCGCATGGGCGGAGGATTTGGCGGCAAAGAAAGTCAGGGCAACGCTTTGGCAGTGGCCTGCGCCGTGGCTGCCCGCGTGACCGGCAAGGCCTGCAAGATGCGCTATGACCGGGACGATGACATGATCATCACCGGCAAGCGCCACGCTTTCCGCATTTCGTACAAGGCCGGGTTCGATGAACACGGCCATGTACAGGGCGTCTCATTCCACCACTATGCGATCTGCGGCTGGGCGCAGGACCTGTCCTTGCCTGTGGCCGACCGGGCGATGCTGCACTCGGACAACGCCTACCTCTTGCCGAACGCCCGGATCGAGAGCCACCGGTTGAAGACCAACACCCAATCTGCCACGGCCTATCGCGGGTTCGGCGGCCCCCAAGGCATGGTCGGCATCGAACGTGTCATGGACCATGCCGCGCATGCGCTGGGTTTGGATCCCGTCGAGCTGCGCCGCCGGAATTACTATGCACCCGCGCACGCGGTTGTCGAGCGCGCACCCACAGAAAAACCAATGGGGCATCCCGATCCGCACGAAGACCTGACCAGCCGCGGCGCTGTTGAAATGGGTGACGCACCGGTGCGTCCTCTGCCCGCCGGAGGCAACACCACACCCTATGGGATGGAGGTCAGCGATTTCGAACTGCATGGCATGACCGAGGCGTTGCTGAAATCCAGCGACTATGCCGCGCGCAAGACGGCTGTCGCGAAATGGAATGCCGAGAACAGCGTAATCAAAAAGGGCATCGCCTTTTCCCCGGTCAAGTTTGGTATCTCGTTCACGCTGACCCACCTCAATCAGGCGGGGGCACTGGTACATGTCTATCAGGACGGATCAGTCCACTTGAATCACGGTGGCACCGAGATGGGTCAGGGCCTGTTCCAGAAAGTCGCACAGGTCGCCGCGTCGCGTTTCGGCATCCCGCTGGAGATGGTGAAAATCACCGCCACGGATACGGCGAAAGTACCAAACACGTCTGCGACGGCGGCATCTTCAGGAAGTGACCTGAACGGTATGGCGGTGAAGGCCGCTTGCGACACGATCCGCGACCGGATGGCCGCCTATCTTGCGGAACGTCATCAGGCCGATCCATCAACGGTCACGTTCTCGGATGGGCATGTCTCGGTCTCAGAAGAACGCTATACCTTCGCCGAAGCCGCCGCACTGGCCTATCAGGGGCGCGTCAGCCTGTCGGCGACCGGGTTCTACAAGACGCCCAAGATCGAGTGGGACCGGATCGCCGGGCGCGGTCGCCCCTTCTTTTATTTTGCCTACGGCGCTTCCGTTACCGAGGTGGCGGTGGACACTCTGACCGGTGAAAACCGCATTCTGCGAACGGATATCCTGCATGACGCGGGCGCGTCGCTGAACCCGGCTTTGGACATAGGTCAGGTTGAGGGCGGCTATGTACAGGGTGCAGGGTGGCTGACGACCGAAGAGCTGGTCTGGGATGACACGGGAAACCTGCGCACGCACGCGCCTTCGACCTACAAGATCCCGGCCTGCTCGGACCGGCCGGACATCTTCAACGTCACGCTTTGGGATGGCGAAAACCGCGAGGACACGATCTATCGCTCGAAAGCTGTAGGCGAGCCGCCTTTCATGCTGGGGATCTCGGCCTGGCTGGCGCTGTCGAACGCCGTTGCCGCCTGCGGAGACAGATACCCGGCCCTGAACGCCCCGGCCACGGCCGAAGAGGTTTGGCGCGGGGTCCAGAGGATGAAGGGAGGCACCTGATGGGATTTGACCCTGAGGCTTTGAGGGAGGCGGTCAAAACCCACGGCAAAGTGGTTCGGGTGGTCATCGCCGGGATCAAAGGGTCGTCCCCGCGCGAGGTGGGTGCTGCGATGCTGGTCTGGAAGGACGGGCAAAGCGGAACCATCGGTGGTGGTACGCTGGAATACCAGGCCGCGGAGGCCGCACGAACGCAAACAGTCGCCACGCGCCTGACGCATCACACGCTGGGGCCGGACATGGGCCAATGTTGCGGCGGAGCAGTCTCGTTGTTCAGCGAGGTCTATGATCTCAGGAAGGTTGAAACGCTGGATGATACGATCATTGCACGATCAGCATCCGGTGGCGCCATGCCTCTTTCGGTCAAGCGAGTGCTGGCGGCAGCACGCAGTCAGGGTATTGCAACCGAACCACGCCTGATCGACGGCTGGATGATCGAACCGGTGCATAAACCGGCGCGAAACCTGTGGATCTGGGGCGCAGGTCACGTCGGACGTGCGCTGGTGGATGTTCTGTCCCCCCTGCCCGATCTTGCGATCACTTGGGTCGATACCGGCCCCGAGCGCTTTCCCGACGTGATTCCCGACGGCGTGACCGATCTGCCGGCGACGAAACCGGCCGAACTTGTGCGACATGCACCGCCCAATGCCGAGCACCTTGTGCTGACTTATTCACACAATCTGGATTTAGAACTGTGCAACAGGCTGCTTTTGCACGATTTCCGCTTTGCGGGACTGATCGGCTCGGCTACCAAATGGGCGCGGTTCCGATCGCGGCTGGCGGCCCTTGGGCATCCGCCCGACCGGATAAGCCGGATTACCTGCCCGATTGGTGACCCGTCGCTGGGCAAACACCCGCAGATGATCGCCGTGGGCGTCGCAGCGCAACTGCTGCGTCCGGCCCGGCAGAATGAGTTGAAGAAGGACCTGAGCGCGTGACCACTCCATTGCTGAGCCTGCAAGGGTTGACCAAAGCCTATCCCGGTGTCGTGGCCAATGATCAGGTGTCCTTTGACATCGGTGAGGGCGAAGTTCACGCCCTGTTGGGGGAAAACGGGGCCGGGAAATCCACGCTGGTCAAGATGATCTATGGGCTGGTGAAACCTGACAGTGGCACCATGCTGTTGCGCGGTCAGCCTTTTGCGCCGCCTGAACCCCGTGCTGCGCGGGCTGACGGAATTGCGATGGTGTTCCAGCATTTTTCGCTGTTTGACGCGCTGAACGTGGCCGAGAACATCGCCTTGGGGATGGAAAACCCACCCGCCATGGGTGATCTGGCCTCGCGCATCCGCGAAGTGTCGGAAACCTACGGCCTGCCGCTGGATCCGTTCCGCACTGTCGGCGATCTGTCTGCCGGCGAACGCCAGCGTGTTGAAATTATCCGTTGCCTTCTGCAAGACCCGAAGCTGCTGATCATGGACGAACCGACCTCGGTACTGACCCCGCAGGAGGTCGAGATCCTGTTCGAAACGCTGAACAAGTTGCGGTCCGAAGGCACGTCGATCCTGTATATCTCGCACAAGCTGGAAGAGATTCGGACCCTGTGTGACCACGCCACGATCCTGCGTCTGGGCAAGAATGTGGGCGAGTGTGTCCCCTCTGAGACCTCGGCCCGCGACATGGCCGAACTGATGGTGGGAACGGCCCTGCAAACCCCGGAACGGTCGGGGCGTGAATTTGGCGCAGTGACACTGGATGTCAGCGGGTTGTCGGTGCCTTCTCCGTCAGAATTCGGTACCGCATTGCGCAACGTGCATTTGACCGTCCGCAAGGGCGAGGTTCTTGGCATTGGTGGCGTTGCGGGCAACGGGCAGGATGAATTGCTGGGCGTTTTATCCGGTGAAATCCTGACATCTGCCGACGCGATCAAGTTCAACGGTCAGGCGATTGGCAAGCTGGGTCCGACCGCGCGACGCAAACTTGGCGTGTTGACCGCGCCCGAAGAGCGGCTGGGCCATGCCGCTGCCCCGAACATGAGCCTGACTGAAAACGCGCTGTTGACCGGGTCGGTTCGAGAGGGTCTGGAAAGCAACGGCTTTCTGAAATGGGCCGAGACCAAGAGCTTTGCGGAAAAGATCATCGAGATTTTTGACGTCCGGACACCCGGTCCGGAAAATGCGGCGCGGTCATTGTCAGGGGGGAACCTACAGAAATTCGTGATCGGGCGCGAAGTGCTGCAAAACCCGGATGTGCTGGTGGTGAACCAGCCAACCTGGGGCGTGGATGCCGCGGCGGCAGCGTCCATCCGGCAAGCCATTCTGGACCTGGCGGCAAAGGGAACGGCGGTTGTCTGCATCTCTCAGGATCTGGATGAGTTGATGGAAATCTCGGACAGCTTTGCTGCGCTGAACGAGGGCCGCCTGAGCGCACCACGTCCGACAACCGGACTGACAGTGGACGAAATCGGGCTGATGATGGGCGGTGCCCACGGAATGGAGGTGGCGCATGTGTGATCTGTCGGGTCGCCTTCGGCGAGAGTATTTGAAAAAAGATGAAGAAGTCAGGGGAACGAGCTGATGATTGTGCTGGAGAAACGTCCTCAGCCTTCCAGGGTCTGGTCTTATGCGACGCCCTTGATTGCAGTTTTGGCGACGATGTTTTTTGGCGGGCTATTGTTCGCCATACTGGGCAAGAATCCGGTTGAGGCCATCGGCACCATCTTTTGGGAACCTCTTTTTGGTGAATTCGCCTTTTATTACCGCCCGCAGCTGCTGGTGAAAGGCGCTCCGCTGGTGCTTATCGCCATCGGTCTGTCGCTGGGCTTTCGTGCAGGCATCTGGAACATCGGGGCCGAGGGACAATATATCATGGGGGCCATCTTTGGTGCAGGTGCCGGGCTGGCCTTTTACCCTTTGGACGCCTTCTATATCTTTCCGATCATGGTGATTGCCGGCGCCTTCGGCGGCTGGTTGTGGGCGATGATCCCCGCCTTCCTGAAGGTGCGTTTCGGCACCAACGAGATTCTCGTCTCGTTGATGCTGGTCTATGTGGCCGAGCAGATGCTGGCCTCGGTTTCTCTGGGATTGCTGAAGAACCCCGAGGGGTTTGGCTTCCCGGGGTCCCGCAATCTGCAATCCTATGACAGTGCGCATAATGCCGAGCTGATCGCCGGATCCGGCATGCACTGGGGTGTTGTGACCGCGTTGATCGCGGTGATCTTTGCCTATGTCCTGCTGAACCGGCACATGCTGGGCTTTCACATCCGCCTGACCGGTGAAGCACCGCGCGCCGCGAAATTTGCGGGTGTGAACCCCGCCCGCCTGATCCTGTTCTGTCTTGGCCTGTCCGGTGCGCTGGCGGGGCTGGCGGGGATGTTCGAGGTTTCCGGCCCTTCAGGCGTGGTCAGCATCGACTTTAATGTCGGCTATGGTTTTACTGCCATCATCGTGGCCTTTTTGGGTCGTCTGCACCCTGTGGGCATTCTGCTGGCCGGTGGCCTGATGGCGCTGACCTATATCGGCGGTGAAATCGCGCAGTCGCAGCTGGGCCTGCCTGCAGCTGCCATTCAGGTGTTCCAGGGCATGCTGCTGTTCTTCCTGCTGGCCTTCGACCTATTGACCAACTACCGCATCCGTGCGGCCCGTAGCGAGGTGGCGTGACCCATGGACCTAGGTGAAATCAATCCCGTACTTCTGGTCGCTTCACTGATGGTGGCCGCGACCCCCCTGCTGCTGGCCGCGATCGGAGAGCTGGTCGTAGAAAAGGCCGGCGTTCTGAACCTTGGCGTCGAGGGCATGATGATCGTGGGCGCGATCAGCGGTTTCGCGATTTCAGTCGAGACCGGCTCGCCCTGGTTGGGCTTTGTTGCTGCCGCGATCGGCGGCGCTGTTCTTTCGCTGCTGTTCGTCTTGCTGACGCAGTTTGCGCTGGCCAATCAGGTGGCGAGCGGTCTGGCGCTGACCCTGTTTGGCCTGGGGTTCAGCGCGTTGATGGGGCAAACCTATGTGGGGATCAAGCCCCCCAGTATGGGCGACATCCATATTCCGCTGATCAGCGATATCCCGATTGTCGGTCCGATCCTGTTTCAACATGACCCGATCCTGTACGTGGGCATCGCAATCACGGCGGCCGTCTGGGCGGTGCTGAAATACACCCGTCTTGGTCTGATCCTGCGGGCAGTCGGTGAAAACCACGACGCCGCGCATGCGCTGGGCTACAAGGTGATCAAGATCCGCATTCTGGCCATCATGTTTGGCGGCGCCTGCGCCGGTCTGGGCGGGGCCTATATCAGCCTGATCCGCGTACCACAGTGGACCGAGGGCATGACCGCCGGTGTCGGCTGGATCGCATTGGCCCTTGTTGTCTTTGCAAGCTGGAAGCCATGGCGGGTCCTGTTGGGTGCCTATTTGTTCGGCGGCATTACCGTGTTGCAGCTTAATTTGCAGGCGGCAGGCGTTGCCATTCCCGTCGAGTATCTGGCAATGTCGCCCTATATCATCACGATCCTTGTGCTTGTGATCCTTTCGGCCGACAAGAGCAGCGCACCTGCCTCGCTGGGCCGGACCTTCCATGCCTCACACTAGGGGCCAACAGTACCAACTTGGGGAGTAACACATGAAATTCACTGCACTTCTGACGAGCGCCGCCATGGCGCTGGGTCTGGCCTCGGGGGCCATGGCCGAAGACAAGACCAAGGTCGGTTTCGTCTATGTCGGCCCGGTCGGCGATGGCGGCTGGACCTATGAACATGACAAAGGCCGGCAAGCCGTTGAAAAAGAGTTCGGCGACAAGGTTGAAACGGTATTCGTTGAATCCGTTCCCGAAGGCCCGGATGCCGAGCGTGTGATGACCCAGATGGCGCTGGAGGGCGCAGATCTGATCTTTACCACCTCGTTTGGCTACATGGACCCGACCATCAACGTGGCCAAGAAATTCCCGGACGTGAAGTTCGAGCACGCCACCGGCTATAAAACCGCCGACAACGTCTCGGTCTACTCGGCCCGTTTTTACGAAGGTCGTGCGGTTCAGGGCCACATCGCCGGTAAAATGACCAAGTCGAACATCATCGGCTATATCGGGTCCTATCCGATCCCCGAGGTGATCCGCGGCATCAACTCGGCCTATATCCACGCCAAGAAGGTGAACCCGGATGTCGAGTTCAAGATCGTCTGGGCCTACACGTGGTTCGACCCGGCGAAAGAAGCTGACGCCGCCACCGTTTTGATCGAACAGGGCGCGGACGTAATCCTGCAACACACCGACTCGACAGCGCCGCAAGCAGCAGCGCAAGAGGCCGGCAATGTGATCACCTTCGGTCAGGCGTCGGACATGAGCGAATACGCACCGCTTCCGCGTGTGTCATCGATCATCGACAACTGGGCCCCCTATTACATCGCGCGGACTAAGGCCGTAATGGACGGGACCTGGACGTCTTCCAACACCTGGGACGGTATCGGGGCAGGAATGGTTGAAATTGGCGAGATTTCGGATGCGGTTCCCGCAGATGTCAAAGAAGAGGCGCTGGCCCTGAAGGCGGCGCTTGCAGATGGCAGCCATCACGCGTTCACTGGTCCGCTGAAGAAGCAGGACGGCAGCGACTGGCTGGCAGAAGGCGAAACTGCTGACGATGGCACGCTGGCTGGCATGAACTTCTATGTTGAAGGGCTGGAAGGCGAAATTCCGCAGTAAGCTGTACCGACAAGGAAACGAAAGGGCCTGCAATCCGTGTGCGGGCCCTTTTTTGTGCTGTGCGCACCTGAGGTGCCGAACAACGAATGAGTTTACCTGGCCCGCGCAATCAAGCTCAGATCCATCACACCCTGCCCTGTCTTCGCCACCCCACCACGCTGAGACAGGCGAACAAAACTGCGGCGACGCAGACAATCGATGGCCCCGCCGGAGTATCGAACACATAGGCTGCGCGTAACCCCGCAATCGAGGACATCGCGCCTATTGCTGCGGCTATCAACGCCATTGATTCGGGCGATCGGGCCAGATTTCGTGCCGCGGCCGCGGGAATGATCAGCATCGCCGCGATCAGCAATACACCCACGACCTTGATCGCAACAGCCACGGTTACCGCCAGTGACAGTGTCAGAATCAACTGTTCCCGCCTCGGGTCGAACCCACTGGCATAGGCCAGTTCTTCGTTCAATGTGGCCGTCAAAAGCTGAGCCCATCGCCAGGCGATCAGCGCCACGACAAGCACCGCCCCGCCCCAGATCACAAGCAGATCCGAACGGGATACCGCAAGAATATCGCCGAACAGATATGCCATCAAATCAATGCGGACGCCGGACAAAAACGAAACGGCAACCAGACCGAATGCCAAGGCGGAATGCGCCAGGACCCCCAGCAGCGTGTCCATCGCATAGCCACGACCAGCCAACAAAGTGACCGTCAGCGCCATAATCAACGCAACAGCCAGCGCACCGGTGAAGATCGACATCTGAAAGGTCAGTGACAGGGCCACGCCCAGAATCGCGGCATGTGCGGTTGCGTCACCGAAATACGCCATGCGGCGCCACACCACGAAACATCCAAGAGGCGCCGCCGCAAGCGCAACGCCAATACCTGCAAGCGTTGCACGCATCATGAAATCGTCAAGCATCATTCCGCCGCTTCCTGAGGATTTGCACCATGGTCGTGATGGTGATCATGCTCGTGCCGGTACAGGGCAAGCGCACCGCCTGTTCCCGTTCCGAACAAGGCCCGGTATTCGGGTGCCGAAGCGACCACCGCCGGTGATCCTTCACAGCACACATGGCCGTTCAGACAAATCACCCTGTCCGAGGCGCTCATGACCACGTGCAATTCGTGACTGATCATCAGGATTGCACATCCGGTTTCGCGGCGTACGGCCTCAATCTGCTGATAGAAACTCGCTGACCCGCGCTGGTCCAGCCCCTGGGTCGCCTCATCCAGCAGCAGAAGGTCGGGCTGGTTGATCAGCGCCCGCGCCAGCAACACACGCTGAAACTGCCCGCCGGACAGTTGCGACATCTGACGTTTCAACAGATCCGGGACGCCCGCTTTTTCCAATGCCTCGACGCACTGACGGCCGGATACACGGTCTGTCAGTCGCATGAATCTCTCGACCGAGATTGGCAACGTGGGATCCACGTGCAGTTTCTGCGGCACGTACCCGATCTTCAATCCGGGTTTCAGCGATACGTGCCCGGCACTTGGCCTGGTCGCACCGATGATGGCGCGCAACAGGCTGGTTTTGCCCGACCCGTTCGGCCCAACGATGGTGACGATCTCGCCGGGTTCGACAGCCATGTCCACATGGCTCAGAACAGTGTTTGAACCATAGCGAACACTGAGATTCTCGACTGAGACGAGCGTCATTTTCAGGCCTTTTCGGTGCAGTCGGGGCAAAGTCCCTCGGCTTCTACAACCGTTCGTTCGATCTCGAAACCCGCTGCGCGCGCAGCGGCACCCAGAACACCTTTGGCTGGCGTGGACTGCGCCTCGGCAACGGCATCGCACTTTCTGCAAATCATGAATGCCGGCGAATGCGATGCGCCGGGATGAGAGCAGGCAACAAATGCATTCAGCCGCTCGATCTTGTGAACGAACCCGTTTTGAACAAGGAAATCAAGCGCCCGATAGGCGACCGGAGGTTGAGATCCGAACCCTTCCTCTCGCAGGCGGTCAAGAATTGCATAGGCACCAAGGGCCCGATGCTCTTGCAGCAGCATTTCCAAGACCTTGCGGCGCACCGGCGTCAGGCGCAGCCCCTCGCCCTTGCAGCGCGCCTCGGCCGATACCAACGCAGTTTTGACGCAACTCTGATGGTTATGTTCCTGAAACCCGACCGGGGCCGTCTCATCGGCAGAGACAGGATTTGTATCGCTTGTCATGTTATTTCATATCATGTATTGCCACTCGTAACGTTATAAAATCACACAGAGGGTCTGATGTCCAGAAAGCTTCTTCCAGTTTCGATCACGGTTGCATTGATGGGAGGAACGGCCATCGCGGACGTTCCGAACGTCGCGGTCGATATCGCACCGATCCACTCGCTCGTTTCCCGGGTTATGGATGGCGTCGGAACACCGGCCCTGATCGTCGCACCAGGTGCCTCGCCTCATGAATACAACCTGCGCCCGTCCGAGGCGGCCGCATTGCAGGATGCCGATCTGGTGTTCTGGGTAGGAGAAGACCTGACACCTTGGATGGAAAGTGCCATCGAAACCCTTGCCGACAGCGCGACGGTCACGTCCCTTCTTGACGCGGATGGTACCGTTCTTCTGGAGTTCCGCGAAAGCGCCGTTTTCGAGGCACACGATCATGGCGGCAAAGACGAACATGATCACGACGACCACGCCAAGGATGATGATCACGATCACGAAGAACATGCCGATCAAGAAAAGCATGATGAGCCTCATGATCACGCGCATGGCGCGCACGACCCACATGCGTGGCTTTCACCGGCGAATGCAGAAACTTGGCTGAACCTGATCGCCGCGCAGCTGTCGTCTGCCGACCCGGACAATGCAGGTGCATATTTTGCCAATGCCGCAGCCGCGCGCGCTGAAATGGCCGCGCTGTCTGCACAAGTGGCCGAGACGCTTGGACCGGTTCGCGGAGGAAGCTTCGTCGTATTCCACGACGCCTACCAGTATTTCGAGGATGCATTTGACTTTCCGGCCGCAGGTGCGATTTCCGTCGCCGACGCCGCAGACCCGAGCCCGGCTCGTATCGCCGAGATTCAAAGCCGTATCCGCGAAGAAGGTATCAAATGCGTTCTCGCCGAGCCGCAGTTCAACCCCGGCATCGTCAAAACCGTGCTGGACGGGACCGAGGCCAAAACGGGCGTAATCGATCCGCTGGGCTCTGATCTGGAACCCGGAGCGGATCTCTACCCGCAAGTCATTCTCAACATGGCAAAAACTCTGGCCGAGTGCCTCTAGCCCTGTTGCAAGCCCGGCTCAGGTTGAGAAACCGGCCGGGTTCAACCTTTCAGGTGACGGGGCGGGTCAACTCGGCGACCGAAAAAACGGCAAGAACTTCATGCTTAACGGCAATGTCAGGGAAACCGGGCAC
>NZ_JBXWSM010000056.1:0-28109 GCF_059613405.1 Ruegeria sp. BHSA118 | reverse complement strand
TCAATTCATGCGGAAACCGTATTTCCAGGACAGGTAGGGGTGCCTCAGCCGCAATTTGAAAACTGGTCAGGAATGCGGAAACCCGAAACTCGTTATGAGCGCCATCAGCACGCATCAGTTGGGCTGCAGAATCTATCTCCAAGAACATGCCGCGCTCTTCTTCATAGAACGACAATTTGGCAAAGCCGCGCGCCAAGCGCGCATAACTCACGGCCTTTTCGATTGCCTCGCCAACGGTCGGCGAGTTCAAGACAACATAGCTGAGAAGGGTCGTTTTTCTGGGGTTGAATGTTTTGCCTGCCGAGATCGCAAACATGGGATCTCTGGTCTCTTCAATGGCAAGCTCCAAAAGGCGGAGCTCATTTCGGACATCAACAAAATTCGGGGGTGTTTGGTGAAGATCAACGGGTAAATTGGCCAATCTCAGCAGCGCAACAATATCTGAACCGCGATTGTCCAGAAGCCTGGCGATGTGATGCACCCCGAAACCCGGAACTTTCCAGGATTGGTTTTCAGAATTCACTTGGTTTTCTTTCATGCCGCAACAACACCCGAGACTGATGCGCCTTTTGCAATCCGCGCTTTTTTGTTTCCGAAAATATTAATCTGGGAGCCTCAGCCGTGCCAAGCAGCATCAGCGTGACCCGACGGGAAATGACAAAACCTGAGCTCTTCTCACAATACTCAAAGCTGTCGTGTTCCTAGGTTAGAGATTTAGCCGCGACACAAAGATATCAAGAATGGAGCGCACCAGTTTGGCAGACGGATTTAGCGACATCAATCTAAACGCTATTGGTGTCCTCCATCGCAGGAGGAAAAGCAAACTGGCGTCCATATGAAGGCTTTTCCCAAAACCTTGACGTGTGATCACAATAAACCCGAACCGCAAATTGCCAAGTTGGTCCCATCTTCAGCGTTTCAGACACGCTCAACCGAGAGGGACCAAGACATGAAAAAGACACTGATTACATACATCACCGCATTTGCCATTATCCTGAGCGCTGGAACATCCACGGCTGGTCCGTTGCGCGCACATGGCCAACGCGGTTTTGCACCTCAAATTCGCTCGTCAGCTTCGCAAACAATCAATCGCTCCGATAGGGTAGCCAATACCCTTCAAGCCACGCAATCGTCCGGCTTCAGCTTCGACATGCCGTCAGAGCGCCATCTGGGTCAAAACAACCGATACGTTCCTCAACAGTATCCCGCAATAGATCCGAATTGGAGCTGGGACTTGTCCAATGTTGGTTTGACCGGAACTGATACTGCTGGATACGCTTTCGAAAACGGTACGCACCTGAATTTGGGGCCAAATCAGGAGGGCCTGCTGCCAGGTCAAGTTGAAGAAGATGGTCGATACCTCCTTGGCGCCTTGTTTCTGGTTGCAGCAGGGGACGGGGCTATCGTCGTGGGTACAATTGAGGGAATATATGACGTCTTTTGTTTGGATGGCAGAATCGACCCAGTCGAGTGCTACGAAATCTACAACGGCGGCTAGAGTTGGAGGTATTATCGGTAAATGCTCCACTGCAAAACACAAAGGCCACCCTGTATTAGGGTTGGCCTAACTCCAGTTCCAAACGAAAGCCTGTCTGACGGGATCTGTTGCAACCAGAAACAAGGCGCCCATAATGGCACATCGAGGCCAGCGGGGGCGTCTACACCTTCAGAACCATCTTCTAATCAGTGTCATACCGATATTTCGTGTTTCGAGAACGTCGGTGTTCCTTACTTTGCACTTTATATTCGAATACTCTGCTGAGATTGACCAAAAAAAGCAAATACCTCAAACCACTCGCACAGATTGACTATCATTGGTTCGCTTCACTTTGTTTTTCGATCAGGGATTCGAAGCAGCTCGACGTGATCGCACCATCTCGTTGGCAGGCTAACCTTTCTTAGATGGGAACGGCCCACAGCCGACATTCGATATCTCTCAGAGTTCACTTATCGGCTTCCCGAAAGCTGCCGTTCGTTCAAAACGCAGAAATTTCAATGAGCGGATGGCCGTGAGGCAAACAAACCTGCAAACGTTGAGAAGCGCTGTTAAGCAAACTTGATTGCTTTCAGAGACCCGACTAACGTTTCTGTAACCATATTTTTCGCGATTTTTAGGACATGTAGATATAGATGACACCTGATGTACAAACCGCCCACCGCATAGCTCAAGACCATTGCGCTGCTTGGACAAACCGGGCACCTGGCGATGTCGCCGGAAGATATGCTGAACATACAATCATGATAATGAACGGTGGCGACCCAATGGAGAGCCAGGCGGAGATTGGCGACATGGCGGAGGGATTTATGGCTGACTTCCCTGACCTCGTTCTTAGCCTCGACACGGTTCTCGTCGCCGATCACCACATGGTCTATGCGTGGACTTTCGAAGGCCATCACAAAGAGACTGGTAACCATGTTCGTTTCTCGGGCTGGGAAGAATGGGACTTAGACGACAACCTGAACGTCACCAAATCGCTCGGTTGGTATGATGGTGTGGATTATGAACGTCAAGTTGCGGGAACATGATCATATCCGGCGACAATTCGCGCCCTGTACGCACAGTCGTATTCGGTAAGTCAGACCCAATTTGACTGTAGTCGGTGCTCTTTACTGCCTACAGCAAGTGAGAGGGCGTCCATCGGAAAAGGCTTTTCTCATATTCGGTAATTGATTTCGAGAGCCACCGCATGAACAGCTTTGCCGCTGGTCGAACCGGGCCCGGCAACGTGACAAGGTAGTAGCCGATCTGCGGTATTGGATCGTCGAACAGCGCCACGAGTTGTCCCGACTTCAACTCGTCAGAAACAAAAGCCGGTACCGTCGCCCCGATACCATCACCGCGACGGATGCCATCCAGCAGCATATTGCCCGGCACGCGGACAACTCTCCGGTCGGCGTCGGTCGGAATTCCGACCTTTTCTAACCACAGGTCAAACTCGACTGACCCTTGTTCCTGAAGAAGCGTGAAATCAAGCAATTCTGCAGGATTCGTGAGCACCCGGTTTCCGATTAGTTCGCGGGACGCGACAACCGTCAGACAGCCTGGCAGCAGCATCTGCGAGACAAGCCCTTGCCAGCGACCTGTTCCATATCGGATGGCCATATCAATTCCGCCCGGCTTGAGGTCGACAGCTTGGATCGTTGAATCGATCCTCAACTCGATATTGGGGAATTCGTCAATAAACGTCGACAGACGCGGCATAAGGAACGCGCTTGAAAACATCGGAGTCGCGCTGACCACCAACGGTCGAACCGCCTCTGCACTCGACACGCTCTCAGTCACGGAGGCCATTTCCGCGAAGGCTTCAAGCAGGCCAGCCGACAGGAATTCGCCTTGTGATGTCAGAGAAATGCCATGTCGGGTACGAGTGATAAGCCGAGTGTCGAGATGTTGTTCGAGCCCGCGGATTTGCTGGCTGACTGCGGAATGGGTCACGTTCAGAGCCGCTGCCGCCCGGGTCAGATTTCGAAACTCGGCAGCGGCGGCGAAGGCTCTGAGAGATGTCAAAGAGGGAAGTGTGCGCCAATCCATAAGTAAGATCATCTAACAATATAGAAAAATTTACAACTATGTGATCCCCCGATGCCGGCGCATGCTGGTGCAGTAATTCATTGGCGACCACCGGAGACAAACATCATGAAAATTGCTGTTTTGGGACTGGGCAATATGGGCTCTGCGCTGGCGCATTGCTTGCTCAAGGCAGGCCACGAAGTCGGCGTTTGGAACCGCACATCGGAAAAGGCAGAGGTTTTTGCTGAGGCTGGAGCCACGATCTGCTCTTCACCGAATGATGCTATTGCGGCGTCTGATTTTGTCATAATTTGTATCAAGAGCCACAAGGAAACTGTTGAACTGGTCAACGGGCTGAGCGTCTCGCCAAAGGGTAAGACCATCTGTGACATGAGCACGGGCGATACCTCGGATGCCGATAGACTGGTCGCCATCCTTGAGGGACAGGGGGCAGGCTACATGCTGGGCATGATCAATGCCTACCCTTCCGGCATTGGTGGTGATGAAACCACAATCCTTACGGTGGGCAGTGCCGGAACCTGGGACCGCTATGGCAGTATCATCAGAGAATTGGGTGGAAAGTCCGCCCATGTTGGAGAGAAACCAACGGCACTTGCCGCGCTCTTTGCCGGCCTCTTCACGGTTCGGCAGGGGTTCATGTTCGGAATGATCTACGGTGCACTTGTCTGCCAAAAAGCGGGCATCCCGATGCAGGTTTATGCCGACCAACTCCCTGCCTCTATCAAACTGGTCAATGACTACCATGATCTCTTTGCCAGAACTGTTCCGTTTCAAGATTACGACAGTGCGGAAGCCTCCCTGAAGGTTTACGCGATGGCGCAAGAGGATGCGTTGAAGACCTATCTCTCACTTAATGCGCCCGCTGATTTCATCCGGTTGATGCATGAGCGCACCAAGGCGGCTTGGGACGACGGCTACGGCGACAGACAGCTGACCTCACTGGTCCAGCATATGACGGATGCCTGATATCATAGGGCTCCGGCCCTATGCTGCCGTTGGCTAAGGCTTGATGACGCTGCAGTGTGGCCCGCCGAAGGAGAATTTCGCTGCGGTTGAGAGATGCCCGGGAAGATGAGGTCATGCTCACGGAATACACTCTGTCGCCGCACTAAGGTTCACAGGAGACCCGAGATAATGTAGGTATCTATGAAGACTTGACGTCAATAGGTGTGGATCAGAATGGCGCGACAGTTCCCGCTCGAAGGTGACAAAACCTTTCTGGTTTATGCCGGCACTGGCACCGACCTGATATTCAATCATGGCGTTGATTTACCCGGTTTCGCATCGTTTCCATTGCTGGAAGAACCTGGCACCAGGGCAATACTGGCCGGTCAAATGGAGGCACTTGTCGATCTCGCCCATGAAATGAGTGTCGGATGTATCCTTGATGCACCCACATGGATGGCGAACGCCGATCGGGCAGCGCCGTTGGGGTACGATACAGACCGGCTCGTTGAGGTGAACAAAGATGCGGTCAGTCTAATGGAGGAGGTGCGCCAGGCTGCCGCTCGCGATGATGTACTGGTGTCGGCCTGTATCGGCCCGCGCTATGACCCTTACGCCGACATCCCTCCGGTGAGGGTCGAAGATGCACGCCAATACCACGCCGCTCAAATGCACAGCCTGAAAGACACAAGCGTCGACCTGGTCACCGCTTATACGTTCAACCGTCCAAGTGAGGCTGCGGGATGCATCCTCGCCGCCGGAGACGCAGATCTGCCTATCATCATGTCTCTTGTTGTCGAAACGGACGGGTGCCTGGCAGACGGGACCAAACTTGTGGATGGAATTGACCAGATCGACGCGGCAACCGACGCGGCGGCGCTGTTTTTTATGGTCAACTGCGCTCATCCGACCCATTTCGCCGGAGCGCTTGGCAACCACCCCCGTCTGAGAGGCATCGTGGCGAACGCTTCGAGTTGCTCGCATGCGGAACTTGACGAAGCAGATGAGCTGGACGAAGGCGATCCAGCTGAACTTGGTAAACAGATTGCCTCGATTGCGAGGCAGTATCCGTCGATCCAAGTATTTGGAGGGTGCTGCGGTACAGACATGCGCCACCTGAAATCGATGGCCATCGAATTGGCATAGCCAACTTAATTTAATCTGAGCGATAGCGCTGATATCTAAGGTGATACCGTGATTTCTTTCCGCCACTTAAGCGGCCCTTTGCAGACATTTGCTTCATGAAACAACGCTGCAATGCGGCTTCCGCAAAGCAGTCATTGAGGCCTGGTCGCACTCATCAGCTCAAGAAGCAGTTTCTTATGCGCCACTCCCGTCATCTGGCTCACGTTGAAGCGCATAAACGAGTTCTTGGACTGGGTCGGGCTGAAGACATTTCCCGGGGCAAGCACAACGCCATGTTTGAGAGCTTCCCGTGCCAGCATGGCCGCCTCCCTTCCGTCTGGCAGCTCACACCATAGGTAAAATCCGCCCTTGGGATTCACGAAGGGCTTGATGTCCAGGGTGCCCAACTCATCGATAGAACGCGCGCGGGCGCGATCCAGTTTGGCCCTCAGCGCGTCCATATGTTTACGGTAGCTCCCATCGGTGAGGGCTGCGTGCAGCAATTCTGATACCATCGGGCTCGGCCCACCAAAGCTGATTGCGACCTGAAGGTCGGTCAGGGCTGCAATCCAGCTAGGCCTGGCAGCTATGTATCCACATCGTAGCGACGCCGAAAGCGTCTTTGAGAAGCTGCCAATCGTAAGAACACGGTCCAGCCCATCCAACGCGGCTAGCCGCGGAGACAAGTCCGGCTCGAACTCGGCAAAGATAGCGTCTTCCACGATAAGCAAATCATGGGCCTCGGCCAGAGATAACACGCGATGCGCGGTCGCTGCTGAGAGCGTCGCGCCAGTTGGATTGTGCAATGCCGAGTTGGTCAGATAGAGCCGGGGGCGCTCTTTGCGTAGGACGCTTTCGAATATCGTGAGATCGGGACCATTGGGCGTGTAGGGCACACTAACAAGTGCGACCTGATGCGCACGCAAGAGGGCTTGAAAATTGAAATAGCACGGATCGTCCACCAGAACTGTATCACCCGGCTTGAGCAGCAATCTGCAGA
Source organism: Ruegeria sp. BHSA118 (assembly GCF_059613405.1). NCBI lineage: Bacteria > Pseudomonadati > Pseudomonadota > Alphaproteobacteria > Rhodobacterales > Roseobacteraceae > Ruegeria > Ruegeria sp. BHSA118. The sequence continues at coordinate 21,507 of NZ_JBXWSM010000056.1, read as the reverse complement.
TCAGGTCCAGCGCTTGTGACCCAGAATTTGTAAGCAAAACGGTGTTTGGGTCGACCTCTATATTTTGATCGCCCAACATGCGTGCCACGTGTTGGCGCAGACCCGCATGCCCCTTTGCATTGCTGTAATCGGTCAATACATTGCTGTTGCCCCGTGCCACATTGCGCATGGCCCGACGCAGTGACTCCAGAGGCATCCAGTCTGACGGCATCCACCCGCATCCGGGCTTCTCCATGATGTCTTCTGCATCAATGGATTGCCGAGCGACCCAAAGCGGATCAATCTCTCGCTCAAGTTGTGGCCCGGTTTGCGACACGACAAAGGGCTGAACGCGGTCGGAAACAAAGAAACCAGAACCGCGTCGGGCAAAGATAACGCCCTCAGCGGCCAAGACGTCGTAGGCCTCAACTATGGTCGAGGGCGAGACGCCCAATCTACGCGCGAGCACCCGGACAGACGGCAGCTTGGTGCCTGCGCTATATGTACGAGACCGTATCCTGCGTGTGATATGGTCCATCACGAGGGTGCGACGGGTCGCTTTGGCCATGGTACAATCAATCTGTTTGGGTTCATCTATCGTTACAGTTCGAGTGAACTGTACTGTTCTGTATCTGCATTTACTACAGCGCTTCCACTACAAAATCCAAAAAGGATTGTGTGGCGATGACGTCTTCATTTTCGGGTTGGGGCAGAGGATTGATCGGTGTGCTGATCTTCAGTGGGTCTTTGCCCGCGACACGAGTGGCCGTAAGTGGATTTGACCCCCTTTTTCTGACCTCAGCTCGTGCCGTGCTGGCGACAGCTCTGGCACTGTGTTTGCTGGTCTTATTCAAAGAGCTGAAACCGTCGCGGTCGGACCTGGGATCCCTCATGACAGTGGCCTTGGGCGTCGTGATTGGCTTTCCTCTGCTAACAGCCATAGCCCTTCAGCACATCACGGCTGCGCATTCGATCGTCTTCATCGGGCTTTTGCCCTTGAGCACCGCCGCATTTGGCGCGTTGCGCGGCGGCGAACGACCGGCCGGAATGTTCTGGGTGTTTTCCGTCTTGGGGAGTGCGGCCGTGGTAGGTTTTGCCCTCACGCAAAGTGCGGAAGTGTCCCTGATCGGAGACCTGCTAATGCTGGCGGCCATCCTCGCCTGCGGATTGGGTTACGCCGAAGGGGCGCTGCTCTCGGGTAGATTGGGCGGCTGGCAGGTGATTTCCTGGGCGCTTGTCTTGTCATCACCGTTCATGGCCATTCTCGCAATCTTCACATGGCCTGACACAATTGCTGATTTGAGCATGCCTGTCTGGCTCAGCTTGGGATACGTCTCCATTTTTTCGATGCTGGTTGGATTTGTGTTTTGGTATCGCGGTCTGGCTCGCGGGGGCACAGCAGGTGTTGGGCAGCTACAACTGCTTCAACCGTTTTTCGGCTTGATCCTTGCAGCGGCCTTACTAGCGGAACCAATCGCGCCTTCGATGATCGGGGTAACGGTTTTCGTCGTGATTTGCGTGGCCGGTGCAAAGCACTTCGCGTAACGGCCCTGAGCTGCCGTTGGCCTACATATTTCAATGCTGCGGTCGCAGCCCGCTTTGCAGCCATTCGCTGTAGTTGCGAAAGCCAGCCGAGGTGAATTCTCACTCTGCGGTTGAAAGTGGCATCGCGACTTAGACTTGCTTCATTCATCGCTTGATTTCTAGAGTGAGAACAAACTCCAACCAGCTATCGATGCTGGGGTTCAAGAACTGGTGCCAGACACGAAGACAAATCTGAGGACACAGCGAATATGATTCTCTAGAACTTTCTGCAGTCTACTCGCGCCAATCAAACGATGTTCGTAACATCACAACCCAGTCTCGAGTTCACCAATAAAGAGTTCTAGAAACGATAAGTCGCGCCTAACACTGGCCCTGACTGATCAAATGTAAAATCGCTACCGTCGATCTCATGGTCAAACGAGATATAGCGATAGCCGCCGCGGATCAGCCATCTGTTGTTGATGGCATATTCGGCGGTCAACAGAACCTGCCATGTTTCACTGCCGCTGCGGAAACCTCCGTAGTCGACGAAACCGGTGCCGGACCATTTGTCCGAGAACCGGACGCGTGCTCTGGCGGCGATGACAGGGTCGGTCCAGCTGTCGTCGGCGGTTGTTGTCCTCCCCGGTGCCGCGCCAGGGAGAAGGGTGAACTCTGTATCAGTGCTGAACCACCGGAACCCTCCGGCGACATCCACCGAGATAGTTGGTGCTTCATACACTCGGTAGCCGACATAACCGCTTAGGTATTGCGTGGTAAATGATGTCTCGAGGCCCGAACTGGCGGGGCCGGGAGTGCTGTTGCTGAACGACAAATCTGTGTAGTTGTAATCTGCAAGTATAAGCCATCGTCCGTCGGTGGCCGAGAACGCTCCCATAAAGGCGAAATCTAGGTTTTCCAATGCATCAGAAAAACTGAGTGTACCATCCAGTGTCCCCATGGGGGTGCTTAAGGATGTTTCTGTTTCCGGCATGAACAGATAAATCGTGGCCTCGTAGGACCAATCGGATTGTTGTGCCGCAGCCGTTGTGGCTGCCGATGCCGATAGCGTTGCCGCGCATAAGCAACTTTTCACCCATAGTGACGAAAACATTCTGTTCCTCCCGACAAACATACAAGTTTCAATAAATTGTCGTTGGTTTGAAATTGTGTGGTCCTGATTTTCATTCCGCAGCTTCTTCCGTCGCCATCGAACTGTTGCCGACGCGATTGATATCTGTGTTCGGGAAAAACTCGGACCAAACGTGCCAGAATACGCCTGCGCGCAGGGTTTCTACACGTTTTAGCTGACCCTGATCCGAGTGACCCCAGAAATCGCATTTGGCCACCGGTTGACCCGAGTCGTTATACCAAACGCCCAGGCTTTCATATTTCGGATCCAGGCTGACCACGACATCCCGTCCTCCGACTTTGGCGGTCACGATCCAGTTGTTCTCGATGATGAAATCGTCGGTCCAGCAAGCGACATCTTGACCAATCGTAATTCCCCAGACGTAGGTTTTGTTCGGCAACCGGTGGTCTGAACGATCCATGTTGTCCATCACAGGAGCGTCTTCCTGATGTTGGCGTCCGATGCCCCAGCCAAAGGTGATCTCGGTCATCATGTCCAGCAGACGCAGCAAAGGGTTCGTGGATGGTTTGTTCAGAAACACCTCACCTTCTGGATAGGCTTTCTGAAACCCGCGGAATGTCATTCGAAAGGTGGGCCAAGGCCTCATTTGCGCTTCGGGCCGGAGAGGGCAAGCAGGACCCTCGGAGTTGGGGTCGCGATCCGCCTCGCGAAAACCGTAGATATGCTGGATCGGATCGCCCGTGTCGTTGTCACGCAGTATCAAGTTGTTGCCATGCTGGGCCAGAACCTCAAGGTTCAGGCGCCGTCCTTCTATTCGCGGTGTGTACCCCTGACCCAGATTGGCCATCGCGCAGTAAGTCATGACCACATCCTCGCCCCCCAGCCCATCTACATCGCCCGCCAAATGAGGGCGCATGATCTGCGCATCCGGGTGCGCGCGCGCGTGACCATTGTGTTCGATGACGATGACTGGCGCTGTTGGACCGACATATTTTCGCGCTTCCTCGATAGAAAAATACTGGGCGTCGTTGAGCTGGTTTCTCAGGCCCAAATGCACCCACACATAGGGAAACCCATAAAGAAGCAAGGTCAGCGCAGCCGTTACAAGCCAAAGCCAGAAAGGGCCGCCCCCCAAAAGGAAATGTGCAAGGGTTGCCACTACAAATCCGCCCAGGCCAATGCCAATCAGGCGGTATTCATGCCGGATAAAGCGCACCATATTCTCGCGCTTTACTTTCAGCAGCATTTGCGAGACATCGCCAAGGTCGCGGAAATAGACAAACCCGATTCCGAGTGACACGATCAATCCCAGTGCGAAAATTAAGCTGCCAACAATGCTGAGATCCTCGATTTTGGTGATTACAGTCCTTCGCGGTTCATTACGAAAGAACAGGCCTACTTCTGGGTCGACGCGCGCTTGATCATGAAAGCTTCAACGGCTTGCTGTGTCTCAGGACGAATGTTCTCAATCCCTTCATAAGGTATGCCGTAGGCGGGCGGAGTATCGGGGTATTTCTCTTTCCGCGCCTTGTGGCGGCCCAGTATACGTACGAATTCCTGTCCGCCCCAAGATCCGACTTCGGTTGAGACCGAGTATTCTTCGCGGGTGTCGCGGTAAAGATCGAAGAATTTTGCTAAAATTGCGCTCTCACCTGGTCCCGGCAGTTTGAGCTTGAGCTGATCCTTAACGATCGCCTCGGGTTTCGCGACCGAATAAATGATCACGTGATCGCGTCGCGCCTTCGATTCATCTGCAAACAGTAGCGCCGCCGACTGATCGACACCATCGACCAGACGGTCCCTGGGAATGAACTCATCCGCCCCTGCAAATCGCGAGAGCGTGGTGTAGAGGTCTGAGACGTGAATGATGCTGTTTAGCAACCCGTCGGCTTCAATCATGCCCGGCCAGCGGATGAAGGCATCGACGCGCACGCCACCTTCGGTCGTGTCGCCTTTACCACCCGCGTAAATCAGTGGGGTAAACCCGGATTGCGGCGCGTATTTGGTGAAATGCCCATTGTCGCCCATGACCACAACGATGGTGTTGTCGCTGAGCCCTAGATCATCCATTCGGGTGAACAGATCGCCCAGCCATTGATCCAGAAGCTGCATCTTGTCGACATACAAGCCACCATTGGCACTTTCCGGCCCGTCACGGCCGGCGCGGGTATTGTCCAGCGGGATCATCGGCCAATATTGCAGGAAGAACGGTGCGTCCCCTGAGGCCAAGCGGTCAAGTTCGGATAGGGTTTTGTCCTGAAACGCCTGGTTCATCTCGTCGTATTTCTCGGCGTTCCAGCGTTCTCCGGCTTTCATGCGGATTTCGCGAATGGGGCCGCCGGTCTCACCCTCGATGACGGTCATCATCGCCGAGGCATCCGGTCGGAACCAGCCATCCAGCGTGTATTTGTCGTCATAATCCCGGATTGCCACCGAGACCTGTTCCTTGATCGCATCATCGTTGAAGATGGTCAGTTGGCCCTGCTGGTGAATGGCGTGTTGAGCGTAATCAAAGCCCTGATTCATGGCCCAGCTTTCGGAAATGTCACCCATATGCCACTTGCCGACATGGCTGGTTGCATATCCTGCTTGTTTCAAAACCTCGGCCAGTGTCACTTCATTATCGGGCAACCCAAAGCCAGCGATATCAACCGTCGTGTCGCCCATTCCCATACGTACCGGCAAGCGACCGGTCATTTGTGCCACACGAGTCGGGGTGCATGACGGTTCAGTATACATCCGAACCATACGCATCGCTTCATCCGAAAAGTCGTTGATGTTCGGGGTGTCGTACCCACGAACAGCGTTGAGCTCGGGTATACCCATATCGCCAAAGCCCATATCGTCAATCAGAACGCTGACGATGTTTGGGGGTTGCCCATTGTTGCCGTCACGAAAAGCGGCCAGAGTCTGATCGACGGCAGCATCATCCTGCACCCATTGTTCCGCGTGTTGGGTTTGCAGAATGTAAAACTCAGCATCGTGTTGAATAGGTGCGTCCTGAGCCTGCAAAGGTGAGGTGGCAATGCCTGCACACAAAACCAGAAGCCATTGTTGTTTCATTCCATCTCTCCCAAGCTCGAAGCAAAGCTTCGGTTTTTGATCTTCGATGCGGTGACAATCTATAACATCGTTATATTCAAATAATTACCAATTTTGTGATCTCACTGCCAACTCATGAATACGTCGCGGGTCAGTTCGGATTCCGGGCGCAGGTTTTCTATGCCTTCATAAGGGGTACCTTTGCCAATCTCTGAATGGGGATACTTGGCGATCATCTTCTGGTGACGCTTGATCATATCTTGAAAAGATGCCCCGGCCCAAAGCGAGTAGCCCACCAAAGGATGTTCCTCGCGGGGGTCCCGATAGATATTATAAGTCGGAGCAGCCGCGCCGGGTTGGCCGGGTGCAGGAAGATGCATCTTGAACTCCTGCTTGACGACCGAGCGCAAGACAGGCCCTTCGTAGATATAGACATAGTCGCGCCGCCCGTTTCCCTCGCCGTTCAACAGCAAGGCCGTCTGGTCGATGCCGTCTATCACGCGGTCCCTTGGTATAAAGTCTGTGGCTCCGGCAATCCGCGCCATCGTGGTGAATATATCTGAGACATGAAAAATGTCACCGACTGCACTGTTGGCTTCGATCACACCAGGCCAGCGAATGAACGCATCAGTTCTTACGCCGCCTTCAAGATGCTGGGTCTTGCCACCGCGATAGATCAGCTGGTTCAGACCGGATGAGCCTTCGTAGTGATACATAAGGCCATTATCCGCCATCAGAACAACAATTGTGTTGTCCGCTTTGCCGGTTTCTTCAAGCTTGGCCAAAAGATCTCCGATCCAACCATCAAGCAGTTGCAGCTTGTCGGCATGAAACCCGCCATTTCGTGAAATTGCCTGATCAGGGTAGACGAAGTTCAACGGGTAAAGCGGCCAGTATTGTAAGAAGAATGGCGCATCCTCAGAAGCGACGCGTTCAAGTTGCTCCAGCGCCTGCCGTTGATATCGCTCGTTCATCTCTTCATATTTGGCCTGCGTCCACACCTCACCGGCTGACATTTCTACTTCCTGGGCGGGTCCACCGGCTTCGGCCTCGACACCGGTGACAAGGCCATATGGCTTGAACCGTTCATCCAGCAGGAACTGATTGTTCTGCCCCTCGGGCACATAACCGAGCATGGTGTTTGACCGCATTGCCTCGGGAGTCATCAGGCTCAGCTGTACTTGCTGGTGAAGTGGAAATGCGGCCCAATCGAACCCCTGATTGTGGGGGTACGATTGTTCGATGTCGCCTTGGTGCCATTTGCCGACATGCGCCGTATTGTAGCCGACCTGCTTCAGAATCTCGGGCAATGTCACTTCACTGGCCGGAAGGCCCTCGCCGACCAAAGCCACCTTGACCTCTTCCACACCTGCGCGAATTGGGTGGCGCCCTGTCAACATGGCGGTGCGGGTCGGGGTGCAGGAGGGTTCGGTATACATGCGCATCAGCGATAAACCTTCGGCGGCCAATTGATTGATGCTGGGTGTCTCGATCCCCATGACGTAATTCATCTTGCGGTCACCCATCTGACCAAAGCTAACGTCGTCGATTAGGATGTAGAGAAAATTAGGAGGCTTGCCGCCATTGGCGTCACGTATTTCGGCCAACTTGGCGTCGACTTCAACGTCTTGTGCATCCCATGCCTCACCAAACTGCGCGCGGAGGAATTCAAACTCGCCGTCATGAACAATGGGGGTTTCCTGAGCAAGCACGGAGCCAGCACCAATCAACAACGTAGGCAAGATATATCTAAGTTTCATGTCAAACCTCCAAATCTTTGTTCCGTACCGATTCCGCATGCGCGCCCTGAGCCCGCAGGAGTCCGTCAATACTGCTTCGCAGGTCCGAAAGGCTTTCTGCCAGATCGGCAAGGTAGCGTATCTGCAGAACTGACTGAGACTTTGATGGCGCCGCCAGTTCTGCAAAAACCTCTTTGTAGTCGCGGCAAATTTGATCGAACTCTTGGTCTTTTTCCCGCAGGTTCCGTAGCAGACGACCCGCTTTGGGAAATTGAGATTCAAAGAATTCATCATCCGTCATTGGCAGCGCTTTTTTAGGCATACTCCCTCTAAGCATGCATCCAAAAGAATATATATTGCACGTTTCAAGCCGCATGATACGGTAGCAACGTGACGTCAAACCCTTATTGTGAAAGGATAGTTTTTGAACGTCAGCGTGGGAAATCAGGATCAGACTGGTACTCAACACTTCTCGAGCGAGCAGGTGCGTGTCGCTTTAAATAAGGTTCTGGGGTCGGATGAATTTAAAGGATCCGCCCGCATGCGATCATTCCTGTCTTACGTTGTGACAGAAACACTGGAGGGTCGTTCCGACGAGATACGCGCTAAGACCATTGCAATGGATATTTATGGCTACGAGGCGGATGAGCTATTGAAACGCGAAGGTGTCGTGCGTGTGGATGCCGGACGTGTTCGGCGAAAGCTCCAAGCTTATTATGAAAGTAAAGGGGCCGCTGACGAACTGGTAATCTCATTGCCTGTCGGAAGTTACGCACCACAATTTTTGTCGGGCTCCGATCGAAGCAGACAAAGCTTACGCGTAAGGCAACGGGTTACCTTGGTCGTTATCTCGCTTTCAATTCTAGTAGCCGGTATTCTAACCGGCGTTCTGATCGGCCGCAGTTTGCAATCTGTTGCTCCAAAAACTGGCAAAACTGCGATCTACGACGTGTCTCCAGCCCGCGTCGAAGCAATGAACCTAAGCAACGCAGGCCGGGATCTAATTTTCCCGGTTACAGATTTGGCACGCCTTCAACCTGCGTTGTTGATATTTCAAACAGCAATTGAACGAGACCCGTTGTTCTACGGGGGGTACGCAGGCGCTTCTCAGGTCGAAACCATGTTCGCCATCATGAAATCCGGCAGTCCAAGTTCAAATGAGTTTTTGCGCGCGGCCGACAAGAATAGTGCTTATGCTTTGGAAATGGCTCCGGATGCAGCATGGTCGCTTTCAGCTCGGGCCTGGTTTGAATTTGGGGTGGGCAATTATGAAAGCGCGGTTGGATTATCCCAAAGGGCCGTAGACTTGGCACCCGATGATTCACATGTTGCTGAATTCGACGCCCTGATCTCCCTTTACACGTCCGATTTTGATCGGGTTCTGTCGCAATCAGTGAGATATAGAGCACTGGCCCAAAACGGTGGAGGGCTAGTTTTTGACAACGCATTGGGTGCGGCTCAGTTCCACACGGGAGACTATGCTGCCGCAATCCGAACGTTTGATAAAACAATATCTCGCGGTGGGCCGTTCGGACCAATTTCCGCAGCTTACCTTATGGCAGCCCACTGGAGGAACGGAGAACAAGCTGAGGCACAGCGGCTTGCAAGAGTATTTTCGGACACTTGGCCAAGCTTCCCCCTCGAAAAACTAAAGGCTCGGGTGTTTGTAGACCCACAGCCAGTTCAAGAGCTGATCAGTGCAATGATAGCTGCAGGTTGGTCAGGACCCGCCAAGCCCTGACGATTTTCTATAGGGTTTGTAATAATTCGTTCAGAGGCATGCGCTTCCAAGAAGGAGATGCGTTGGTTGTGAAGTGGACGAACCTCCAGACGAGATCAAAACAAAGTTCATCGATACCGAATGGGTGTGTGATGGACAGACAAAGGTCTGCTCTTGGCTCCCGATGAGATAATCTTTGCACTCGCAGCGAACTTCTGCTTCCCGCCCTTGGCACCGGAATCTTCCATTTATCCCGGGTATTCCGATGGGTTTCCGCGTGGCGCTGTGTTTTTAATAATGTGCTATTTTCAGCGCTATAGACGCTTTAAAGATGTACTTTTCAAAGAGATCCTCTTGCCTTTTCTTTGAAATTATACGATTTAGGGCGTCATGAACGCTGGAAGATCGCAAAATCTGAAGAAAGTTCTCGACTCGGTGCCCGCTGGGTATCTCGTCGATGCCAACTGGCTCACCGCCCATGGCATAGCCTACGAAACCTTTCGCGACTATGTAAAACGGGGCTGGCTCGAACGCGTTCACCGCGGCGTTTTCCGCCGACCTGTTCCCAATCCGCCCGCATCAAACACCATTGACTGGAAGGCCTGCCTGATCTCGATGCACTATATCATGGGCTATGATATTCATGTCGGCGGCAAAACTGCTCTCTCTCAACAGGGCTACGACCACTACCTGCATTTGGGAGACAACGCCCCTATCTGGATCTATGGCTACAAAATACCCAACTGGCTCACGAAGCTGCCACTCAATGCACCTATAGAAACGCGCAATACGTCGTTGTTCACTGACCAGGCACTTGGCGTTACAAATGACGACCTAAAATCTGAAAACTCCCTCCCGTGGGACTGGCAACTGCGCATGTCGGCCCCCGAACGGGCGGTCATGGAAGCTATGGACGAATTGCCGGACCATGAGAGTTTTCACAACCTCGACATGGTGTTCGAGGGCTTGACGACGCTACGACCTAAGTTGCTCTCGGCGCTCTTGTTGAGCTGCAAGAAAATAAAAATCAGGCGCCTCTTCTTCGTTTTTGCGGATCGCCACAATCACCCCTGGCGCAAACGACTTGATGCTGACGCCTTCAACCTCGGGACGGGGGATCGAGCATTGGTCAAAGGTGGCCGGATACATCCGCGATATCGTATCATGGTACCGGAAGAGTTCGCCACGACAGAGGCAGAAAATGGCGCGTAGGAACTATGAATCCCAGGTCGCCCTTCTCGTGCGTGTATTGCCTTACGTAGCGAAGGAAGAGATATTCGCGCTCAAGGGCGGGACAGCAATCAACCTCTTCTATCGCGATCTACCGCGGCTCTCGGTTGATATCGACCTGACATATCTGCCGATAAAAGAGCGCGAACAGAGCCTCGCCGAGATCAACGAAGCCATGGATCGTATCGCTAAGTCGATCGAAAGGGGCATCAACGGGGCCAAGGCTCAAAGAATAAAAGGAGGTGGGGGCGGCGCCACCCGCGTGCTTGCGCGTCTGGAAGGTGCAGAAGTCAAAATCGAAACCTCGCCAGTCACGCGCGGCGTTGTTCACGACCCCGAAACCCGGGCGGTCTCCGACGCTGTAGCAGACGCGTTTGGCTATGCAGAAATTCAGATCGTCTCATTCGAAGATTTGTTCGGCGGTAAGCTCCACGCAGCCGTGGATCGCCAGCATCCACGCGATCTCTATGATGTAAAGCTTCTCTATGAACACGAAGGACTGACGGATGATCTGTTCCGGACTTTCCTGATCTACATCGCCTGTTCGGCACGTCCGGCACACGAATTGCTGAATCCCAACCTGATTGCCCTAGATCAACCTTATGTGCGTGAGTTCGAGGGCATGACTAAGTCAGTCGTCGGCCTGGATGACCTACTGACGACGCGCAACCAACTGATTGCGGATATCCAATCTCGCTTCGACAAACCCACCAGACAATTCTTGCTCAGTCTGCAGGATGGCGCGCCGGATTTCGCCGTAATAGATCGACCGCAGGCCGCCAATCTTCCCGCCGTGCGTTGGAAGCTTCTCAATCTGGAGCGCCTAATCCGGGACAACCCGAAAAAGCACGCCGAGCAGAGGGAAGAACTCGAAAAACTCCTAGGTCACCTCTTCGACTGATTGAAATTCAGGGTCCGACTGTCACTGTGCCCTTAATTGCTGGACGTTAGCTTGAGAAAGTTGAGTAAAATCAGTGCTTGATTGTGCCTTTAATTTCCAGACTGTATCATTAATTACCGGACTGTGCCCTTAATTCCCGGACGGAGTGTCCTGTGGATAAGTCGCGTGGGGATGATCTTGTCTAATGAAGTAGAGAACTCAGAAGAAAGAGCGCTCGCAGTTGAACGGGCCAATGCGTTGCGTCCGATACTGGAACTTGAGGAGTCAGGGCAGGATATTGGACCGTTACTATTGGAAGCGGCCCAGAAGATGGGCGTTTCGAGAAGCACCGCATGGGATTATTACCGTCGCCTCAAGATAAATGATGGGCGCGCGAGCTCCTTACTCCCTAAACGACGCGGTCCGAAGTATGGTTCACGACGCTTGGAACCGGATGTAGAAAGCACAATTGAGCGCGTTCTACGTAAACACTACCTCGTTCCAGAACCACCAAGTTTTCTGAGGATCGTCAACGAGATCCGGGCGGAGTGCGCAGCGAGAGGCTATCGTCCTCCCACTCGGCGTACGATCAAGTCGCGTGTCGACGCTATGGATCAACGCGAAGTGATGCGGAAACGAAAAGGCGCAAAGGCGGCGAGGCAAGCTTTCGAACCGAGGGTAGGGGGCTTGGACGTGGAGCGCCCCTTGGAAGTAGTCCAAATCGATCACACTCTGGCTGACATCATTCTCGTCGATCAATTCGAGCGTAAGCCTTTGGGGCGACCTTGGCTGACTCTCGCAATCGATGTCGCGACCCGCGTTGTTCTGGGTGCGTATGTGAGTTTCGATACGCCGTCCGTCTTGTCCATCAGTTTGTGTCTGCACCATTGCGTGCGAACGAAGTCGATCCGCGCGCCAGAGATACTGGAGGAGTTGTATTGGCCTGCTGCTGGGATTCCGCAAGCCGTTCATGTTGACAACGGACGGGATTTCCGAAGCGACGCCTTCCAGTCGGCCTGTGCAGATTGGGGAATCTCAATCGAGTACAGGCCACCAGGTCGCGCGCATTATGGCGGCCACATCGAACGTCTGATAGGGACAACCATGGGCGCAGTTCATGTACTTCCGGGAACAACGCAATCATCCCCCAAGAACAGGGGGGATTACGACAGCTCTGACAATGCGGCAATGACATTGGAGGAGTTCGAGGATTGGCTGCACTTAGAGATATGTCGCTATCACAACACGCGTCACAGCGGATTGGGGAGAGCACCGCTCGCGGCTTGGGCAGACCTCGGTGGCGATGGCGCAAGCAGAAAGGTTGTCGATACCGAGGCGTTTCGCATCAGCTTTCTTCCTTCCGAACATCGACAGCTCGCTCGAACCGGGATCAAACTGTTTTCTGTCGGCTATTGGAGCGACGCATTCGGCCCAATGATCGGTCGTGGCGTTGGGAAGGTTACTGTCAAGTACGACCCTCGCGATATGTCCCAGATTTGGGCTGTAAATGACGAAGGACGGACCATAGTAGCGCGCTACAAGAATCTGTCGCGGCCACGGATTTCGCTTTGGGAGTCGCGGCGTGCGCGTGCGATATTTCACGAACGCCACGGCGGGACGATCCCGGAGGCGATGCTGTTTCAAATTATTGAAGAACAAAGGCGCATCGCGCACGCGGCAAAGCAGCAAACCCTGGCGGCGCGGCTGGAGGGTGAACGTCAAGCGCGACTTCCTAACGACAAAACCAGACGCGATCCATCCCGCGAGATGTTCGCGATCGATACCAGTAATCCGGATCTTCCTACCTACCCGATAGATGACATTCATGGAAACAAACGAAAGACTTGACCTGGTCCGTAGTGACCGGTGGATCGCATTCGATCGCGCAAATATTGTACTCAACAGGCTCACGTCTCTCATGGAGATGCCAAGACAGTCCCGGATGCCTGGCCTTATGGTTTACGGTAGTTCAGGGATAGGAAAGACCATGATCGCTAAGCGAATGGAAAGCCTGTACCCAACTCAATACGAAGCAGATATTGGCGTTACCCAAACACCGATCCTGTTATTGCAGGCGCCACCCGCTCCAGATGAGAGGCGATTTTATCAGCATATTCTGGCATCAATCGGTGCGCCTATGTGGGGGCGGCACACGGTGTCCGAACTTGAGGTGCGCGCCCTCAGCCACTTGCGCGACATGGACCTGAAGATGATCATGATCGACGAAGTCCACAACTTGCTGGCGGGCAGCTATCGCGAGCAACGGCGTTTCCTAAACATGCTGCGGTTCCTCGCTAATGATCTCTGTGCATCTCTCGTCGTCTTTGGTGTGAATGAAGCGGTCGACGCCATTCGCGGCGATGAACAACTGGCCCGGCGTTTGGACGAGCATTTCTTGCCGCTCTGGGAAGACGATATCGAGTTCTCTCGTCTTATCCAGACGCTGATTGCTGCGATGGAATTGGAGCGCGGATCCAGCCTCAGTGTGCATTCGCTTCGAACCATTCTGGGTGTGACCGGCGGTGTTACGTCGCGGGTATTCACGATGGTCAAGGCGCTTGCGATAGACGCTATCGAGACAGGCGAGGAGCGTATCACTGATGAGGCGGTTCAAGCCTGGCAACCGATCTGGGCAAAGCACAGCTGGAACATTCGAAGACAGCCCGTTCCGGTGTTTTAGTGACTATTCGTCCTCTGCCGAGGCGTCCTCCGCCGCTACAAGACGAATTGTTATCAAGTTGGGTCACCCGGCTTGCTGAAGTCAATTATTGCTCTGTTCCTGAATTGCTTGGCTATCTCGGGTTTTCGGGTGATAAGCCGCCGGAGACCAGTCACGATCTGCGAGGCGCAAATATCGAACGGTTCGGTACTCTGGCTCATCTGCCGTCGAGTGACATACAGAGCATGTTGCTCAAGCGTCGCGCAGGATTTCCAGTCGAATGTGTGCCCTGTTCAGACTTTCAGTACTGTCCGACATGTACGCGGAAAGTGCCTGGAGTTTCCCTGCGGCACTGGCGCTATGCTTGGTCTATGATCTGCAATTCCTGCGGTACTGGCCTGTTACCTCTCGGCACGACGCCAGGTGCAGAGTTTCAAGTTCCCTTACGGTTGGAAGTCCGAGCTTTGAAGGGCGCAGCGTGGTTGGAGCAACTGTATTGGCGCGGAAGTCAGCATGTTGTTCGGCAATTAGACTTGGCGCTACAGGTTGTACGGGTACTTGCGCCAGAACTTCGTCAAGCGGGGCTCTGCTCCAAATCCCGCCATGACCGGTATGCTATGCTCGCTGCTGTTCACCTATTGATGACGCGACCATTGGTGGCCGTATCTACTGCGATGCGTCGTGATCCTTCAGCACGAGATAGGCTACGCATGGCATTCCCTGGTCAACGCAATTTATTGGATCAACTCGTTCACTTTTCATGCAGTTCGCCAGCCCCGGCGAAAGATGATCGCAAAATTCAGAAGGCCTGGTTCCCGGCACGAAAATCCGACAACACAACTAAACCCGATTTTCTGGCAGCGGCGAAAATAGCAATCGAACAACTCGGTGTGAATGCGGACCGTGCGGAGTTGCTCCGATGTGCGGATCGCACCCTCGAAAAAAGTCGCCGTTAGCCTGTGGATATCCGAGAATTAAGGGCACAAAACCGGGTCAAATGTACGGCAATGTTTCTGCGTCCAGTAATTAAGGGCACAGTGACAGACGGCATTTAACCGAAAGGCGGCTGCAGCGATTACATGACTTGCCGCATCAGGATCTGGGCATCATACTGATCCGCCTCTCTGATCAACAGGGCGAGGGAAATGCACAAATCTGGTCTGATCTGACAAATACTCTCGAACCATCCGTGTGGCTATAGCGCTTCCAGACCTGCTCGCCGGTTCTATCCAGACGCTAAAGTGAGCAGACTAGTGAAGGGGTCGGGGTGGCCTGCTAGTGTTCCCGCCAACCTGAGTCATTGCCAAGGGATCAACTTAACTGAACCAACAATTTGAGATAGGGGCGGAGGGTGACGGCATCATTCAGGCGACGTCCTGAACAGAAAAACGGCCGCCCTTATCAGGGCGGCCGCAGTGATGTGCTTTGTTAATTACGCCCGCGAAACGTCGGGCGATTTTAGCACATGGGGAGTATCGTAGGCATCCAGATCCAGTTGATCTTCGGATTTCGCAATAATGACGGTGCAGGCAGCGTCGCCGGTAACGTTGAGCGATGTACGTGCCATGTCGAGAATGCGGTCGATGCCTGCGATGATGGCTACACCTTCCAAAGGCAGGCCGACCGAGCTCAGAACAAGCGACAGCATCACCAGCCCGGCACCCGGCACACCAGCGGTGCCGATGGAGGCAAGTGTCGACGTCAGAATAATTGTGACATATTCCGACATGCCCAGCTCTATCCCAAAGGCCTGTGCCACGAAAAGAGCCGCAACGCCTTGGTACATGGCGGTTCCGTCCATGTTGATTGTCGCGCCAAGCGGCAGCGTAAAGCTTGCAACCGACCGGTTCACGCCAAGGTTCTGCTGAACCGCCGTCATCGTGACCGGCAGTGTCCCCGAAGAGGACGTGCTGGTGAAGGCCACGATCTGGGGCTCGATGATGCCTTGGAAGAAGCGGATTGGGTTCAAGCGCGCAAGGATCGAAACAAGCCCGCCATAAACAATGACGGCATGCAGAAAGCAACCAATATAGAGCGCAGCAATCACGGTTCCCAAAGGCAACAGGAGATCCAGACCATAGGTTCCGGCGACCCAGGCCATCAGTGCAAACACACCATATGGTGCAAAACTGATCACAATCTCAGTCAGCTTCAAGATGACGGAATTTAGGGCTTCAAAGAAATCCCTGACCGGCTTTCCAGCGTCACCCACCAGGTTGATAGCCAGACCGAACATAATCGCAAAGAAAATGATCTGAAGCACGTTGCCATCCGCGGCAGCGGCGATTGGGTTTTTGGGAACGATCCCGATAAGCTGCTGGATGAAAGGCGGAGACGCTTTGGGTTCCATTGCGGCTGCGGTGCTCAGATCAATTCCTGCGCCGGGTTGCAACAGCAGGCCCAAAGCGAGTCCAATCGTGATCGCGAATGCAGTTGTGCCCAGATAGAATACAATCGACTTCAGGCCAATTCGCCCCATGCGGGCCATGTCGCTGACCGATGTCATACCGCAAACGAGCGATACGAAGATCAACGGGACAATCAGCATTTTGATTAGCGACAGGAACAGGGTTCCAATGTTCTTGATCATGCCCGCAATTGCTGCGTTTCCGGTTGCGTTCAGCAACACGCCCGTAACCACACCAAGAACAAGCGCGATCACGATTTGCTTCCAAAGAAGCATATTCCTCCAAGGTGCCATAAACCCTGTTTTTCGACTGGTATTCATCAATAGGTTCTCCCTTTCCATGGCAGTCAACTGGAATGAGCTGCCTGCAGTCGCCGCAAGGTAACACCGTCGTGCCGATCATGGTCGCGCAAATAGAGAAACAGCATTGCAATATTTGCAATGCCGTTTCTTCGGTCGGATAAAGTGTCGGTGGCGCCTAGAATTTTGCGAGCTGTACACATTTGCGGGCGAGCACATCGGTCGGGTCGACAGGAAGCGCCCCCAATGCGTCTGCGCTTTCGGTCACGACGAGCGGCAATTCCGTACAGCCGAGAATGATTGCCTCGGCTCCGCGCGCAACCAGATGGGAAAAGGCTCGGCTAATATGCTCTTTGCAGAGACCGTCGGTGTATCCAGCTTTGACGCCAAGCGGGCCATAAATTGAATCCATGACCAGGTTTTGATGATCGTCATCGGGAGTGATGTGGGCAAGGCCTGCCTCATCAAGTGCTTTTTGATACAAACCACTTTGTATTGTTCCATCCGTGCCGAGGATCCCGACCACACGCGTCTCTGGGGTGGTTTCTTTAATGTGTTCAGTGGTCGCGGCGAGGATACTGATGATCGGAATATCAAGGTGGCGCTGAATCCGATCGACATACGCGTGGGCGGTGTTGCAAGGGATGACCAGCATGTCAGCACCACCGCGTTCCAGTTTTTTGCAGGTAGAATAGAGGGCGACAGTTGGATCGGTGCCTGCGCGGACCAGATTTTCAGTGCGGTCAGGAATTTGCGGGTTCTGTTCAACCAAGACTTTTATGTGATCCTGATCGCGGGTCGCCTCGGTCCCTTTGACCAGTTTGGCAAGGAAATCTACGGTTGCGGCAGGTCCGACACCGCCGACCACTCCAACTTTGAACCGGTGACGGCGGTCTGGCTGGGTCTCTTGCAGGGCGTAGTCCGCGTAAACCGCCGCCGTGTCTATGGCCGTCATGTTGTCTGGCAGGTCAAGCTGGTTGAGCAACAAGGGCAGCTCAGAAAGACCGGGCACAAACACGGTCGCGCCTTGTTCGAATAGGTTGGTCAGGGCGGCATTTATGGGTCTCAGAACGTCTTCATTGCAGTGTCCTGCTTTGAAACCGATGCGTCCATATACGGCCTCCATGACGGCACTTTCCAGATCTCCCTGGGGATGGAGGATCTGTATTTCCCTGCCAAACAGGTTCTCGAACAAACCAGTTTTCCTGACAAAAGGCGTCGTGATGACACCAATCTTTGTCGGCTCGGGACGCAGTCTGGTAACGGCAGCGGCGATCGCCTCTGTCATGCTGATCAGCTTCAGTTCAAGCTCGTCCTGCAGTTCATGCAGAAAGCTATGGGTGACAAAACATGGAAGCAGCGCCACGTCACATCCATCCCGTTCCATGCGGGACAGTGTGTCAAAAACATAGAGTTTTCGGTGTGTTGGGCTGTAGCTCAGCTCTTTGGGGGAGGCTGGCTCGCGCAGCGGTTTCTGGTGAAATATCAATTCCCTGTGGTCTTCTTCCGACCTGACCGGTGTCCTTTGAACAATTCTGTTCAGCAGGTCGGCTCCGGCAAGGGCGCCCAGGCCGCCAACGATTCCTATGCGTAAAGATTGGTTTTTGTTCATTGGGCAATCTCCGGAGCCCTGCCGTGCATGTGCTGCAATGCAGTCTCGGCAAGCTCTTCTGGCAAACCGGGTTTTGCGGCCTCTTGCAGGTTCAAGCCATGCGCCTGTGCATATTTTGCAAGTTTGGTGGCAGCCTCATATCCGATCACCGGGGCCAGTGCGGTGACATGTACAAGGCTGTTGCTCAGCAACATCTCGCATCTTTTCTCATCCGCAACGATACCGTCCACGCAGCGGGTGCGCAGCACATTCATTGCATTGGTCAGAGACCCCATGGTTTCCAACACTTTATGGATGATGACCGGCTCCATCGCGTTGAGCTGGAACTGGCCGGCCTCGGCGGCCATTGTGACGGTCAGGTCATTTCCGATTGCCTGATAGCAAACCTGATTTACAACTTCGGGAATAACCGGGTTTATCTTGCCGGGCATAATGGACGATCCTGCCTGAACCGCGGGCAGAGTGATTTCTCCAAGCCCAGCCCGCGGCCCAGAGGACATCAGGCGTAAATCATTACAGATCTTAGACAGTTTGATGCCAACCCGCTTGAGCGTGCTTGAGAACATCACAAAGGCACCCAGATCAGATGAAGCCTCAATCAGGTCCGGGGCCAGTTGAAGCGGCTCGCCGGTAATGTCGCGCAAATGCGCCAAAGCGACTTCGCCAAACCTTTCGGGGGCATTGATGCCGGTGCCAATGGCCGTGCCTCCAAGGTTCACTTCTGTCAGAAGGCGCGACAGGTCCCTCAACCGGTCGGCATCCTCGTTGATTGTTGTGGCAAACCCCCGGAACTCCGCACCAAGTGGCATGGGTACAGCGTCCTGAAGTTGGGTACGCCCGACCTTCATAATATGCTGAAACTCACATGCCTTTTGGTCGAAGGATTTGGTTAGAAGATGCATTGCTTCAATCATAGGCGCGATCCTGGACAGAACAGCCAGACGGATTGCTGTGGGGTAAACGTCATTTGTGGATTGTGACCGGTTCACGTCATCATTCGGGTGAAGCTGGCTGTAATCGCCATGATCTGCCCCAAGCTTTTCCAGCCCAAGATTTGCAATAACTTCATTGGCATTCATATTGGTCGATGTGCCAGCACCACCCTGCATGACATCAACAACAAACTGATCGTGATGGCCCCCGGCAATGATCTTGTCACAGACATCCGTAATGGCCGACGCTTTCCGGAGGGGCAGGACACCCAGGTCCTTGTTGGCCATAGCACAGGCCTTTTTGACCGACGCCAGTCCGACAATCAATTCCGGATAGTGGCTGATCGCCACCCCCGTAATCGGGAAATTTTCCAGTGCCCGCTGGGTCTGGCTGCCCCAGGTCGCTGCCAGCGGGATCTTTACCGGGCCAAGGCTGTCGGATTCTGTTCTGTGTTGTTTCATGATCTGAGACCTTTTTGTGGTCTTGCGGCCTGCATCAAATGCGAGGGGCCGAGACTCTGTGAGTGTGTTGGTCTGACCGTACCGCCATCAAGTCCGCTCACCCATGACAACTTTCGCAAAGGTGTTGCGAATTTTGCAACATGCTTCTACCGTGTGAAGTTTCTGCAATTGGAGAATTTAGATGGAGATCGATTGGCTGGAAGACTTCTTGGCACTTTCAGCTGCTGGGGTATTTGCCCGCGCGGCGGATGCGCGCAACATAAGCCAGTCGGCTTTCACGCGGCGGATCAAAAACCTGGAAAACTGGACCGGGACCCCATTGTTTGACAGGAGCGTACACCCGGTTGAGCTTACGTCAGCAGGTCATGCATTCAAGCAAACCGCAATCGACACGGTTGCCGCATTAAAGCAATCCAAAAGCGATATCCGTGGCTTATCTCGTCAGGAAGCATCGGTGCTTGATTTCGTCGCGCTTCATTCTTTGGCAATTTCCTTCTTCCCGAACTGGCTGACACGAATGTCCAGCCATCTTGGTCCCACCAAAACCAGGCTGGTCGCGGAAAACTTCTCCGGCTGCGCCGAGGCAATTTTATCCGGAAGCGCAGACTTTATGTTGTGCTATTCCCATCCGACCGTGCCCACTATTTCAGATGAAAACCGATACCCGTCTTCGACCATCGCAAAAGACCGGATCATTGCCGTCAGCGTTGTCGATGCTGATGGGCGAGCCAAATACAGCTTCGAAGGGAAAAGCCCGGTTCCATTCCTGTCATACACTCCTGACAGTTTTCTGGGCCGCGTGTCCCAGGTTTGTCTGGATCGCGGAGGTCTGAGTCACATTGTGAGCCCCATCTATGAAAACTCCGTTGCCGAGGCGCTTAAGTCCGCTTGTCTTGCGGGAATTGGCGTTGCATTCCTTCCCGAAAGCGCGGCGGATCGAGAGTTGAAAGACGGGAGTTTGCAGAAGATCAGCCAACCAGAATTCGAGCTTTCAATCGACATCAAACTCTACCGTTCGATCGAGAGGTCCCGAGCAGAGTTGGAACGCTTTTGGATGATGGCTCAAAACCTGTAAGGCACATCGCAAGTCTGTAATGGAGAAGGGTGATGCTTACGGCGGGTTTCCTGGCCCTTACTCTGTTTCGGCGACCATCTTTCTGAAATTCGTACCGCGCGGGTTGGAAACGTGGGTGTATAGAACAATATCCAGCGGCAGGCGGCCGTATTCCGGAGAGAGGATGACGGCATCGCCAGTAATTATGTGATTCTGGATGAGCGAGTGAGGAACCCAGGCAGCGCCGCTTCCTTCCAAAACCATCTGGGAGATCCCCACCGAAAACGCGCTTTCCACAGCCGATCTTCCCGTCCAGGCACGGTCCGCTTTAGCTTGATGCAGTAACACAATCTGCCCAAAAAAGCTGTCTGCGGGGAAATCAATGCAGGGGGCTTCCGGTGGTAGGATCTGACCTTCCAGCAGCTCATATTTTAATGCGCCTCCGACGACCGGAAGCAAAGTGTCCCGCCGCCAAATGTAACGATCAACGGTGTCATCGAAAGGCACCTGGGGCAGCTCACGGAATTCATAGCTCACCAGAATGTCGCATTCATGGCGCAGGAATGTGGACATCGCTGTCACTTGGTTCTGCGTGCGCAATCGGATTTGCGGCAATCCGCTGCGTGCGCGGAGTTTGCGAAGAATCTCCGGAACGACGGACACCGAAAGCGAGTGCTGCGTCGCCATCACCAGCGGTTCTCCGATGCCTTCCGGGTTATTAAGATGCCCATGCAATTGCCGCAAATGCGCGAGCAGCGACCGGATTTGAGGTTCGCTTTGTAGTAGCGTCGGAGACAGCTCTACCCGGTTGGCCTCACGAACCAGCAAGCTTTTTCCGATCCAATGTTCCAGTGATCGAATGCGCCGCGAAAAG
>NZ_JBXWSM010000055.1:0-28445 GCF_059613405.1 Ruegeria sp. BHSA118 | reverse complement strand
TCTGCTCGTCGGTCAACCAGAATAGATTGCTCATGATACACCCCTGAAACTCAGGGGTTTGAATCACGCAGCCGAGATGGCGGCAACAAAATTAATGGGTCCAGAACCTAGTAAGTTCCAATGACATATGTTCCGTTGAGTGAACGGAACCCGCCCTTGCTATGCGAGCCAACCAAAGCAGACCACAGTCCTGTTCAGGCGATCCCGAGACTATGCTGATTGTTCTTGCGGGCAGTTCTTCGGTTTGTGGACGATCAATTTCGAACGTTGTGTGACCAAATCAGCCAATTCTGGCCGGCAGGACCCGCAATTCGTTCCAGCCTGAAGAGCATCTCCGACACTATCAACATCGGTCAATCGCCCGTCGTGTATAGCGCGAATGATGGTATTTAGACCGACTTCGAAACACGAACAGACGATTGGTCCGCAGTCGTCGGAATCAGCGGAGGACCGACCAGAGAGAATCTGTTGGGGCGCAACCTCAGGCAAAGTTGCCAAATAGTCTCGCATCAGTGTTGTCGGTTGGCGAGAAACGAAGAGCGCTGCCAAAATTTGCCGCCCGTCTGAGAGCGCAATTCGGTACGAGCCGCGTTTGGAATCTTGTACTGAAGTCACCGTTGCATCCGGCAACCCAAACCAATCGCGCGCAGTCTTTTCCCAGTCTTCTACGATCTGCTTCCCCGCTAACTCCATTCTGTAGCCGTTGCTTGTTTTTGCGGCTGCCCAATACTCCGCCCAAGGACACGCTGGTTCAACTGAAACGGCGAAACCGTACCATGCAGCATGCAAACGTCGTATAGATACCGCTGTTGATTTGCTCTCCGGTTGTCCGGAAATCGGATCAGTAACGCTGGGAACTATGGCGTTTACACGGGCCGCCGGGGCCGTTTCTCGGGTCCAGTGAATGGGTGCGAACACATTGCCAGGCGCAATAGCTTCTGTGATGCGAAGCCGAAATATGCCGCTCCCGATTGGACTGTTTACTTCGACCAAATCGGCAGAACTAAGACCCAGTTGATCAACGTCTTTTGGGTTCATTTCCACATATGGTTCGGCAAGATGGGCCGATAGGCGCGGCGACAAACCGGATCGGGTCATAGTATGCCACTGATCCCGGTTTCGCCCTGTGTTTAACAGGAAAGGGTACCGCTCAGAAGGTTCTGCCTCGGGCGGTTGATGGAGAACTGGCACAAACCGCGCCTTGCCATCAGAATGAAAAAACTGTCCATCGCCAAAGAAGCGCCCTTCTGTAGCGCGAGAGGTCGTCGGCCATCGTGTAGGGTCCAGCGCCTCATAGTCTTCGTCACCAATGTCGGAAAACTCGGCAATTTCAAAGTCCCTGCCAAAAGTCACGGCAAGCGAAGACATTTTTGCGTATTCTCTGAAAATTTGCACAGGGGACTCGTAGCTAAATGCCTCTTCCCACCCCATCCGGCGGCCTACCTCAGCCAAGATATCCCAATCCGGACGCGCTTGCCCCGGAGGCGCCAAGACGGCACGTTGTCTGCTGATTGTGCGATCTGAGTTGGTTACAGTTCCCGATTTTTCTGCCCACCCCGCCGCTGGTAGCAACACGTCTGCGAAACGCGCGGTATCTGTCCGCGCAGTCAGGTCACTGACGACTGAAAATGGGCAACTTTCAATTGCAGCACTCACTCTGTCCGCGTCTGGCATGGTAGCTGCAGGGTTGGTGTGGATGATCCATAATGCCTTGATCTGACCGTCCTCGATCGAACGAAACAGATCGACCGCTTTCAATCCTTGCTTCTGAGGGATCTTAGGCGAACTCCAAAATTGTTGAACTGCCTGACGATGGTCTTCGTTTTCAATGTCCAAATGGCAGGCGAGCATATTGGCCAGGCCACCGACCTCTCGGCCGCCCATTGCGTTAGGCTGACCTGTGACTGAGAACGGCCCCATCCCTTCGCGGCCAATCCGGCCAGTAGCTAGATGACAATTCAAGATCGCGTTGACTTTGTCGGTTCCGCTGGAAGACTGGTTCACGCCCTGACTAAAGAGCGTGACGACCCGTTCGGTACCGATCCACAGATCGCAAAACGCTTCAACCTCATTAGGGCTAAGCCCCGTCTCATCAGGATCGTCAAGCTGCGCCACATCAAGGGCTTCGAGGAACCCAACACTGCGATTCAGAAAATCTGCTGCTACATGTCCAGTTTGGTGAATTCTGCTTAGCAAGCGATTGAACAGTGCCACGTCGCTACCGGGCCGCAGCGGCAAATGGAGGTCGGCTTGATCGCAGCTCGCCGTTCGACGAGGGTCAACAACCACAATCTTTGTCCCTCGTGCCTGACGTGCCGCTATGATCCGCTGATAGAGAACGGGATGACACCAGGCGAGGTTTGAACCCACAAGCACAACCAAGTCAGCCTGATCCAGGTCCTCATAGGTTCCAGGCACCGTATCGGTCCCGAAGGCGCGTTTGTGCCCCGCTACGGTTGAAGCCATACACAAGCGCGAGTTGGTGTCGATATTGGCTGAGCCGATGAAGCCTTTCATCAGCTTGTTGGCAACATAGTAGTCCTCGGTCAGCAATTGACCTGAGACATAGAAGGCCAAGCTGTCGGGCCCGTGTTCCTTAATCGCAGCGGAGAACCGTTCGGCGACCAATTGCAGCGCGTTATCCCAAGTGGTGTCTTTGCCGAACGCGCGCGGGACCAGTAACCGGTGATCTAGCCCCACGGTTTCACCCAATGCCAGCCCTTTCGAGCACAAACGCCCGTAGTTCGCCGGGTGGTCAGGGTCGCCCCGCACCGCCAACCCTCCGACCCCGTCAGGACGCAACAATACACCGCATCCGACGCCGCAGTAGGCGCAGGTCGAGCGGACCTCAGGCAAGCCAGTTCCATCCATCAGGCCGCACTCCTTCGGGCAACCGCGCTGTCGTCCAGCAGGATTCGACCGTCTTTAAGACGCACGGGATAGGTGGTGATGCGACCATCATCCGCCCCCTGCGCCTCGCCCGTGTTCAGGTCAAAGACCCAATTGTGCAGAGGACAAGTCACCGACTGGCCATGCACGATGCCCTCGGACAGTGGTCCACCTTTGTGGGGGCAGCTGTTGGTGGCTGCAAAAACCTCAGTCTCTGCGGTGCGGAAAACGGCGATGCAGCCGACATGGGTTTTCACCAAACGCGCGCCGCGCAGAGGTACTTCGTCGATATGTCCGATGTCGATCCAGCTCATTCCGCGGCCTCCAAAGTGAAATCTGCGATAGGGGAGTAGGTCTTCGCTTTTTCTTTGACGTGTTCGGCCCACGGGTCTTTGCGATAGATGTTTTGCGACAGTTCAAATCGGGCAACCAGTGCGGTGCGGTTTTCAAGGTCGTCTACGACCTGAGCTTTGACCCAGTCCAAGCCCACTTTTCCCAGCCATCTGTACAGCCTATCCAGGTACTTGCCGCCTTCGCGATAGGCTTGGGTAACGGCCATCACAACCTCGATAGCTTCGTCTTCGGTGGGAACCTGACAGAGCAGTTCGGTTTCTTTCACGTCCATACCAGCGGCACCGCCGATGCTGATCTGATAGCCTGAGTCCACGCAGACCACGCCGATGTCTTTGCAGGTTGCCTCGGCGCAGTTGCGGGGACAACCGGATACGGCCAGCTTCAGCTTGTGAGGCGTCCACGACCCCCACAGGATTTTCTCAAGCTTGATCCCAAGGCCCGTGCTGTCTTGCGTGCCAAACCGGCAGTGATCGGTGCCAACACAGGTTTTCACCGTGCGCAAACCCTTGGAATAGGCATGGCCCGAGACAAGACCGGCTTGGTTCAGATCCGACCAGATTGCAGGCAGGTCCTCTCCCTTCACGCCAAGAAGGTCGATGCGCTGACCGCCAGTAACCTTGACGGTTGGCACATCATATTTATCCGCCGCATCCGCGATGGCGCGCAGTTCTTCTGGCGTTGTAATCCCACCCCACATACGCGGCACGACGCTGAACGTGCCATCCTTCTGGATGTTTGCGTGTTTGCGTTCGTTGACAAACCGGCTTTGCGGGTCGTCCCGATACTCTAATGGCCAATCGGCCAGCAGGTAAAAATTTATTGCAGGACGACAGAAATGGCAGCCATTGGGGGTTGTCCAGCCTAGTTCTTGCCATACAGCAGCCTGGCTTTTTAGTTCTTGGCTCTTGATCAGACGCCGTACATCCTCATGCGTCAGGTCGGTGCAGCCGCAGATCGGTTGCGCCGTTGGCATTTGGAACTCATCTCCTAGTGTAACCTGCAGGACTTGCTCAACCAGCCCCGTGCATGTCCCGCAGGATGCGCTGGCCTTGGTTCTTGCACGCACGGCGGCCAGATCGCTGGCACCCGCGTTGATCGCCTCGACAATGTCGCCTTTGCATACGCCGTTGCAGCCGCAAATCTCCGCCTCAGGCGGCAATGCTGCAACGGCTGAGAGAGGGTCCGCGGTATCGCCCCCCTGATAGGCAGGCCCGAAGATCAGCGTCTCGCGCATGTCTTCAATGCTGGTGCCGTCCTTGATCAAACCGAAGAACCAATTGCCATCGGCGATATCGCCATACATAACAGCGCCTACTAAACGATCCTCTTCGATTACAAGGCGCTTGTAGACCCCGCGAGAGGGGTCTCGGAACACTATGTCCTCACGTCCGGGACCATCGGCGAAGTCACCTGCGCTGAACAGATCGCAGCCTGTGACTTTCAGTTTGGTCGAGAGGGTTTTTTGAACAAAAGCGGCTGCTTCCTCCAGCAACGACTTTGCCGCAACCTTCGCCTGATCATAGAGTGGCGCGACGAGGCCAAAGACCTCTCCGTCATGCTCGACACATTCGCCGACGGCGTAAACATCCGGGTCCGAGGTCAGCATCTGGTCGTCCACATGGATACCGCGCCCGGTGGCCAGCCCCGCCTGTTGCGCCAGACCCGTGTTCGGGCGGATGCCAACCGCCATCACCAGCAGGTCACAAGGCAGCTCGGTCCCGTCGTCCAGCAACAATGCTCGAACCTTGCCATCTTCCCCAAGGATTTCTTTGGAATTCGCTTGCAGGTAAATCTTGATACCTTTGTCTTCCAGCGATTTCTTCAGCAGGTAGCCTGCGGCCTCGTCCAACTGACGCTCCATCAGGTGACCCATGATGTGGACCACGGTGACGTCGACGCCATGGGCCGCCATGCCCGCAGCGGCCTCAAGCCCCAATAGGCCGCCGCCAATTACGACGACTTTGTTGTCGGGACCCATGCCCATCATCCGCTGAGTGTCTTCCAAATCGCGATAAGCGATCACCCCTTCCAGATCATGCCCGGGTAGAGGGATCATGAACGGGTTCGACCCGGTCGCGATCACCAGCTTGTCGTAGGGCACATGTCCGTTAACGCCCTCGACCACCTTCATCTCGCGGTCGATCTTCGCCACTTTCTCACCAAATCGGCAGGCAATACCACGCTCGGCATACCAGGTGTCGTCATGGGTGACGATCTCTTCATACGTCTTCTCGCCCGACAGTACCGGGCTGAGCATGATGCGGTTGTAATTCCCGCGCGGCTCGGCGTTGAACAGGGTGATGTCGAACGCATCCGGCGCGGCATCGGTCAGGTGTTCCAGCACCCGGCCCGAGGCCATCCCTGCGCCAATGACAACAAGTCTTTGCTTCATGATTTCACTCCGCTGCAATCGCCTTGGGGGCGGGTGTTTTGGGCTTGGCGCCGTGTTCGTATTCTTCGAGGAAATCGAGGACCTCCTGCCGGTAGGCGTAGTAATCCGGATGTTCCAGCAGGGCCTTGCGGGTGCGCGGCCGCGGCAGGTCGACCTTGGTGATCTTGCCGATCGTCGCCTGCGGCCCGTTGGTCATCATCACCACGCGGTCGGCCAGCAGGATCGCCTCATCCACATCGTGTGTCACACAGATCGCGGTGACCTTGGTGCGGGACCAGACCTCCATCAGCACTTCCTGCAATTCCCAGCGTGTGAGGCTGTCGAGCATCCCAAATGGCTCATCCAGGAGCAACAGCTTGGGGGACAGAGCAAAGGCGCGGGCGATGCCGACGCGTTGCTTCATACCGTTCGAGAGATCGGAAGCAGATTTGTCCATCGCATCGGCCAGACCGACGCGTTCCAGATAATACTCCACCACGTCCTGCCGCTCGGCTATGCTTGCCTTGGGATAGACCTTGTCGACGCCAATCGCGACGTTTTCCTTGGCGGTGAGCCAGGGGAACAGGTTGGGGGATTGGAACACCACCGCGCGTTCTGGGTCTGCACCTTCAACGTGGCGACCATCGAGTTTGATCGCGCCTTTCGAGATGTCGTTCAGCCCTGCCGCCATGGTCAAAACCGTGGACTTGCCGCAGCCGGAATGGCCGATCAGCGAGATGAACTCACCCTTGTCGATCTTCAGGTCGAAATCCTCGACCACGGTCAGAGGGCCTTTGGGCGTCGGATACACCTTGTGCAGCTGCGAGAAGTCGAGGAAACGGCTCTCGATCATCCCCTTTTGCGCCTCGGCCACCACCGTTGGTACCCCGTGGATCGGGGTGACATCCGGCAGGATACGAGAACCTTCGACCTTGGCCTCGATCCCCACATCCATCAGGTACTTTGTGACGTCAGCGCGGAGGTGTTTGAAGGTCTCGTCGTTGTTCATCGCACCCCGATCACGCGGGCGGGGGATCGACACACGGAATTCCTGCCCCAAAGTCCCATCAGGGTTCAGCGCTATGATGCGGTCGGCCAGAATGATCGCCTCGTCGACATCGTTGGTGATCAGCACGCAGGTCTTTTTATCGGCCTCCCAGATATGTTCGATCTCATCCGCCAGATTGGCGCGGGTCAGCGCATCAAGCGCAGAAAGAGGCTCGTCCAATAACAAAACCTCTGGGTTCATCGACAAAGCGCGCGCCACATTGACTCGTTGGCGCATCCCACCGGACAGCTCCGCCGGGCGTCGCGTCGCGGCATGGCTGAGACCTACCATCTTGACGTAATGCGCGACCTTCTTGGCCTTTTCAGCCTTGCTGAGACCGGGGAAAACCGTATCAACCGCCAGCCCGACGTTGCCGCTGACCGTCAGCCACGGCATCAGAGAGTAGTTTTGAAAGATCACCCCGCGTTCCGGGCCGGGGCCCTTGATCGGTGCACCTTTGAATGTGACCGCTCCGCTGGTTGGAGTATCCAGCCCCGCCATCAGGTTTATCAAAGCCGTCTTGCCGGTGCCCGAGAAGCCGAGGATGACCAGAAATTCGCCCTCTTGCACGTCCAGGTCGATGCCATTCAACACATCTGTGCGCGCAGCGCCTTCACCGAAGGATTTCGAAGCGTTTTTGAAGCTCAGGATGGTCATCTCACTCACCGGTTATTCGTGAAGGTGAAGAGGGATTGCAGCGCGTACATCACTCGATCCAGCAGGAAGCCGATTATGCCGATGGTGAACACTGCAACCATGATCTTGGCCAGCGAACTGGAGGAACCGTTCTGGAACTCATCCCAGACAAATTTTCCCAGACCAGGGTTCTGCGCCAGCATCTCAGCTGCGATCAGAACCATCCAGCCGACGCCCAGCGACAGGCGCAGGCCGGTGAAGATCAGCGGCAAGGCCGAGGGCAGCACCAGCTTGGTGATCTTCGTATATGTGTTCATTTTCAACACCTTGGAAACATTCACCAAGTCCTTGTCGATAGATGCCACACCCAACGATGTGTTGATCAGCGTGGGCCACAGCGAACACAGGGTCACAGTGATTGCAGAGATCAGGAAGGATTTTGCAAACCAGCCGTCATTGGTGACGTAGACCGCCGAGACAATCATGGTCACAATCGGCAACCACGCGAGCGGAGACACCGGTTTGAAGATCTGGATCAGCGGGTTCAGTGCGGCATTGGCGGTCGGGGACAAACCAGCGGCAATGCCAAGCGGCACGGCGACCATTGTGGCGATCAGAAAGCCGAAAAACACCGTTTTGATCGAGGTCCAGATTTGCTGATAATACGAAGGTGCCCCGGTAAAGGCGACTTCCTTCACCTTTTCGGGCTGACCGGCATCGATGAACTTCTGATTGCGCTTTTCGACCATCGCTTCGAATTTGGCGCGCTTGGCGACCTTAGCCTTTGCGTCTTCGTTCAGGCTGACCGTCTCGCTCCAAACCTGCGCAGGTCCGGGGACCGCACCAAGCGAGGTCTGCACCTTTGGGGCCAGTGTGGCCCAGAGCAGCAGGAAGGCACAGATCGACAACAGTGGTACGATCAGCAACCGCCAGATTTCGGTCATCTGTGCGCGTGGGTTGTCTCCGGCGGCGGCCTTTAGGACGGGCGTGGCCCAGCTGAGGCCCAACACCTGGAACCACTTGTCGGCGGCGTTGATGCGGGTGAAAAGGCGGGCGCGACCTTCCTCTCGGGCGGCGTCTGCATTGAATTCTGGATCGAGCGTTGTCATCTGATGTGTCCTTGCGATGGCGGGGCACTGTTTGGGCCACGCCCAGCAGATGCTGGGCGTGGATTTTTGGGATTAGCCTTGGACGTCCGAGCCGACGATCGTCTGACCGTCTTTCAGACCGATGGAGAGGCTTTCGAGATAGGCGTTGGGTGTACGACCGTCATAGGCGATGCCGTCGATGATATCTTCGGCAGGGGTCGGGGCTTTGTAGCCGTCGCTGTCCCAAGGGAAGTCGGCTTCATTCGCAAGGCCTTCGTCGACCAGCAGGCGTGCGGCCTCCAGATAGATTTCAGGCTTGTAGACGGATTTAGCGACTTCGTCGTACCAGCTGTCGGGCTTGGATTCGTCGATCTGACCCCAGCGGCGCATCTGCGTCAGGTACCAGACGGCGTCCGAGTAGAATGGATAGGTCGCATTGTAGCGGAAGAACACGTTGAAATCGGGAACCTCGCGCTTGTCACCTTTTTCGTATTCGAACGTGCCGGTCATCGAGTTGGCGATGACGTCATAGTCCGCGCCCACATATTCTGGACGGCTCAGGATCTCGACCGCCTCGGGGCGGTTGGCGTTGTCGTTTTCATCCAGCCACTGCGCTGCGCGGATCAACGCTTTGATCACAGCCAGAGTGGTGTTTGGGTATTCCTCGGCAAATTCGGCAGTGATGCCAAAGACCTTTTCGGGGTTGTTCTTCCACAGCTCATAATCGGTAATGACCGGAACGCCGATACCCTTGAACACGGCCTGCTGGTTCCAAGGCTCACCCACGCAATAGCCGTAGATTGTTCCAGCCTCCAACGTCGCAGGCATCTGCGGCGGAGGCGTTACCGACAGGAACACGTCAGCGCCGATTTGACCGGTTACGTTTTCAGGGCTGTAGAAGCCCGGGTGCAGCCCACCCGCCGCCAGCCAATAGCGCAGTTCGTAGTTGTGGGTCGAGACTGGGAAGACCATGCCCATGTTGAACGGCTTGCCTTCGGATTTGTATTTTTCAACGACCGGAGCCAAAGCCTCGGCGCTGATGGGATGCTGCGGGCGACCGTCGTCCATCACCGGGATATTCGGCTTCATTTCTTCCCAAATCTCGTTGGAAACGGTGATACCGTTGCCATTCAAGTCCATCGAAAAAGGGGTGATGATATGCGCCTCGGTGCCGTAGCCTATTGTTGCGGCCAAAGGTTGCCCGGCCAGCATATGCGCACCGTCCAACTGCCCGCCGATCACACCATCCAGTAGCACTTTCCAATTGGCCTGGGCTTCCAGCGTCACGAACAAGCCTTCGTCCAGAAAGTACCCATTCTCATAGGCCACTGCCAGCGGTGCCATGTCGGTCAGTTTGATAAAGCCAAAAGTCAGTTCGTCTTTTTCCAGTTCCAGCTCGGCCAGTGCCGGAGACACAAGCACCGTCGTTGCGACGAGGCCCAAAAGAAGCTTTTTCATCTCGATCCCTTTCGGTTCAGCCCAACCCCTTGGGCAAACAAAAAAGCCGCCGACACAGTCCGCCGGGAGGAGGTGGCGGATGGTCGAGCGGCTTTGCTCTTGTAAGGTGCCCTGGATTATGGGCGAATTCCGTCGGTGGGCTTCGTTGCCTTCCGATGTCCCGATTAAGTCAGTCGCGCAGCAGGACGTCATCAATTTTCGGTGTTTTCATCTTGAAAATTCTGCAATGCAGCAAGAAATTATGCTGCGCTGCAAAAATTTTGTGCAAACTTACCCCGTAGGCTCGAAAATGCGCCGGTCGAAAAATACGTTCCGAGACAGAATCAGGCTGCCATTGGCCGAGGCAACCGGCGTCGACTCGGTGAGAGCACCTTCAAGTTTCTCGGATGTGCCGGGGGTTTCAACGCCAAGCCCCTGCAACTCACGACGATAGAGATC
Source organism: Ruegeria sp. BHSA118 (assembly GCF_059613405.1). NCBI lineage: Bacteria > Pseudomonadati > Pseudomonadota > Alphaproteobacteria > Rhodobacterales > Roseobacteraceae > Ruegeria > Ruegeria sp. BHSA118. The sequence continues at coordinate 18,163 of NZ_JBXWSM010000055.1, read as the reverse complement.
ACTGCGAAAAACCTTGGCGGCTTGTCGTTCCGCTGTCCCGACGTCCAGCCCGTTTCTTAGCGCCAATTGATGCGCGACCCATTTCGCCTGACTGCGCCACGGGAAGGTGGCAGCACCGTCAAAGAACTCGAAAAACCCATCCACATGGCGTTGCTCGCCGCGCGCCGAGATAGTGAACTCACCCATCAGCGCCCGGTCGATTAGTTCGGGTGAGACGTTTAGGTAGGTTTTGCGCGATAACATCTCGGACGCGGTTGTTCGGCTGTCCGTGTTTGATAGCCAACGTCCCGCGTGCCAAACGGCCCGCATGAGGCTGCCCAGCAAATGCGGTTCGGTTTCGGCCCAGTCACTTCTGACCGCCAGCACTTTTTCAGGCGCACAGGTCCAGATCGCCTTGCCGGGCAACAGCAACGCGCCAACATTGTCATCCACGGCGAATGAGCCCCAAGGCTCGCCCACACAAAAGGCATCGATCTCGCCACCTGCAAGCGCCTGCGCCATTAAAGGGGGCGAGACGGTGCGGATTTCGACCTGCTTCGAAGCCAGTTCGGTTCCCGCAACCCAATAGCGCAGCAGTTCAACATGCATCGAATATGGAAAAGGCACGCCGAACACCAAAACGTCACCAGCAGCCTTTGCCAGTGCAGCCCCAGCTGCAGCGGCATCAGTAAAATCGAAGCCATAGCCCTGATCGGTCAGACGCCCTGCCAATTGAGTTCCAACACCTATGATGTTGCCATTCAGGGATAGGACAGACACGGCGGACAGCGGCGTCGCAATACCGCCCAAACCCAAGGCCATCGCAACGGGTACAGGTGACAACAGATGCGCTGCGTCCACATGCCCAAAGGCCAGCATATCGCGCAGAGACGACCATGACGGGGCCGGGCGCAAGTCGAGCGAGATGCCTTCGGCATGATCAAACCCCAACTCGCGCGCAACGATCAACGGGGCCGCGTCGACCAAAGGCATGTAGGCGACGGGCAGGGTTACGGTTCTCATGACAACAACTCCGAAGCAGTGACCAGGGCCTCAGCCACCTCGGCAACCCGGCGGTTTTGGTTCATCGCTGTTTTGCGCAGCAGAGCGTAGGCCTCGTTTTCCGGCACGCCCTTGGCCTTCATCAACAGCCCTTTGGCGCGGTCGATCACTTTTCTCTCTTCAAGCGCGCGGCGGGTTTCCGCCAGCTCGGTCCGCATCTGGCGTAGTACCTGAAACCGGGCGATGGCGGTATCAATCACAGGTTTGATGCGCTCCGCTTGCAATCCGTCGACTACATAGGCCGATACCCCGGCCTCAACGGCGGCTTTTGCCAACCCGCCAGCGGCGCCCGAGACGAACATGGCCACTGGTCGATCCATCGGACCAGAGGCCACTGTTAGCTCCTCCAGCATATCCCGCGATGGATTGTCTATGTCGATTAGAACGATGTCTGGGTTACGCATTGCAATTTTACGTGCCAGCCCGGAGACATTGCCGATTACAGAAACGTCTACGTCTCCGGACTCCTTTAAGGCATCCACAATTGCAAACGCACGTTCTTGATTCTGTTCAACGACAACGACGGTGAGGTGTTGTTTCATAGGCACCCAAATGAACCCAAGCTTCATCGGTCGCAATTCATAGGCCACTAAGTATTTCACGAGGCTACCAGCTTGCCTATTTTATCACCTTGTTTTTATGTGCCGCGGAATGTCTGCACAGTTTTTCTACATGCCATCAAGGGAATCGGCATTGAACACTGGCATGCGCATTGGGTCGACTCTTTGGCATTCGATAGGGCCACTCTCTGGATCGTTGAGATCGAAAGGCGCTTCCACGAAAAATGCGAAATCGAAGGTCCGCTTTGATAGACGGAACCAAGTCACTCAACGATTGCTGCGAAAGCCCGCCCTCCGCTAGACCTGCAGGGGTCGCCGTCGCGATCCGCCAGCAGCTGCCGTTCGAGCGACCGTAGCGAATTCACGCAAAGTCCCGCAAAGTGTGAGTTCGAGCAGGCAAAGATTTTTGCAGTGCGGCGAAAGTCCGGTCTTATGGGCCGCATTGCAGCATCACTAGTAGCGGCCGGATGACAGCTCTGGGCCGCTAACAAACTTCGCGGTTTAGATGTGGAATTTTGAGATATTCCCTGCCAAATCGACCTGAAGTCGTCGAGGCACACAATCAGTATGCCGCCTTACATAGCCTCCAATGTGTGGGCGAGGCCATTTCTGATGTGATCTTCCAACAGTTTCTTGGCTGTATCAGCGTCTTTGGCCAACGCGGCATCGAACATGCGTTTGTGTTCTTGGGCTGCAACCTCACCTCGGTAGGTCAGTACAAGCATCTGGTAACGAAGGTACTTGTCATAGATGATTGAGTGAAGGGATAAGAGGTTCTTGGAATTACAGGCTGCAATCATCGCTTGATGAAATTCTGAATCGTACCTTTTCCAGGTTTCCTTCTCAGAGTCATCTCCCTTGAGAAGGCGTTGCTCCATCAAATGCAGCTTATGATGCGCAGCGACCAGGTTGCCTTCCCAGTCCGTGTCGCCATTCGCAATGGACAACTCCAACGCGTGGCATTCCAACAGGGCGCGCAGCTCTGCGATCTCGGTCAGGTCTTCTCGTGAAACTGGCGTGACCAGGAAACCCCGTTGCTCGGGAGCTTCGACAAATCCGTCGCTGGCGAGCCTGTTCAGCGTTTCACGAAGTGTCGAAAGGCTTGCCGAGTAGCGTTCCTTCAAGGCGTCCAGCTTCAGTTTGGAGCCGGGCTGCAGCTCCCCGAAGATGATGTCCCGCTTGATGCGCTGATAGGTGCTTGCACCTATCGTAGACGGCTGTTTCGCCATGCGTTTCACCCGATATTTTCAGTTTCCTCGTTCAATTAGCATTTTCCAGAGACATCAGCAATCCAAACTGATGTATGGTATAAATAAAAATATCATACATTATTGCGGAATCGCAAAAACCCCAATACGGTCGTGGCGAAGTTGGGCAAGGCAGCCCGATCGCAATCATCGGTTTCGGGATTTTCCGGACCCTCCGGAAGGAAGCAAAGTGTCTAAGAACTTTCGCATTGCCATTGTCGGCATTGGTCTTGTTGGACGCCGCCACGCAGACGCTATCCGAGCGTTGCGCCATGTTGATCTCGTCGCGGTAGTCGACCCCAGCGATGAAGGTCGTGCTTACGCCGTTGAGCACGGGGTTGCATGTTACGAGACCCTCGAGGAAATGTTTGCAAATCAGACGCCGGACGGAGCTGTTCTGGCGACCCCAACTACGCTTCATGTTGATCAAGGCCTGACCTGCGTTCGACATGGCTGTCCCATTCTCGTCGAAAAACCGATTGCCGTAGAAGCCACCGCTGCACTTGAGCTTGTTCAAGCTGCGGAGAAGGCCAATGTGCCGCTGATGGTCGGACATCATCGTCGACACAATCCTCTGATCCGGTCGGCTAAGGAAGCCATTGTCGATGGGAAGATTGGAGATGTGCGCGCTGTCCATGCGAATTGCTGGTTCTATAAGCCAGACGAGTATTTTGATGCTGCGCCCTGGAGAAAGAAACCCGGTGCAGGACCCATCTCGGTCAATCTTGTCCACGATGTGGATCTGCTGCGGTACCTGGCTGGGGAAGTTGTGACCGTACAGGCTCAGTCGGCTGCATCGCAACGCGGTTACGACAACGAAGATGTTGCCGGTGCTCTGTTGACGTTCGAAAGCGGGGCGATAGGGACCATAAGTGTGTCCGACAGCATCGTTGCTCCATGGAGCTGGGAGATGACGTCTCAGGAATATCCAATCTATCCTTCAACCGCTGAGAGTAGCTACATGATAGGTGGCTCTCATGGGTCGTTGTCCGTTCCCGATCTTCGACTGTGGAGTTACCAGAGCGAGCAAAGGGATTGGTGGGCGCCAATCTCATCAACCGCGCTGAAGAAGGGTGCGTCTGACCCTCTGGTCAATCAGCTTAGGCACTTTGTTGAAGTAGCTCGGCGCGAAGCAGTGCCGATTGTGTCTGGATGGGAAGGTTTCAGAACGCTTCAAGTTATTGAAGCTATTCAGAATTCCTGCAGAACAGGTGAGACGGTCAGGATCAAAAATTTACAAAAAACACCAATGGAAGATATGACGGCAGTATAAAATATCTGATATTTTGCAAAAAATCTTGCAAAATTTCCAAAATAGGTCAAAACTCTGAATCGCTAAAAAGAAGCATCATGATGTCTCAGGGAGGAGCAAAGTGATTACCAAACTTACCCGCCGGGCTGCTGTATCAGCCCTTGTTGCAACCGGTGTTCTGTTTGGCGCAACAAGCGGTGCGCTGGCGGAAGACAAAGTGCAACTTCGTCTCGCAACATCAGGATCGGAGACCGACCAGCGTTCGGTCGCCATGGCCGAGGTTTTTGCGCCCATGATCGCTGATTTCGCAAGCTACGAGCCCAGCTATAATGGAACCATCTTTGCCCAAGGCACCGAGTTGGACGCCATCAGTCGGGGTAACCTGGAAATGTCGATCACCTCGGCGCAGGAACTGGCGCAGTTCTTCCCCGAGTTTTCGATCTTTACCGCAGGCTATGTTCACCAGGACGCCGCGCATCAGGTAGCTGTCTTCAACGATCCCTTGATGGATGCCTTTAAGCAGAAGGCCGAAGAAGAACTGGGCGTCAAACTGCTGTCGGTCATGTATCTGGGCCGTCGTCAGGTGAACCTGCGCCAGCCCAAGGATGAGCTGACAGTCACGACGCCCGCAGACTTGGAAGGCGTGAATCTGCGGATGCCGGGCACCGACGCATGGCAGTTCCTTGGCAAGGCGCTGGGTGCCGCGCCGACACCGATGGCCTTCTCCGAAGTCTATACAGCGCTGTCGACCGGTGCCGTTGACGGGCAGGATAACCCGTTGCCGACCGTCGTCGACGCCAAGTTCTATGAAGTGACCAATCAGATCGTCCTGACATCGCATCTGGTCGACCTGAACTATATCGCCATCGGCAAAGAGGTCTGGGATGGGCTGACACCGGAACAGCAAGCCAAGGTTCAGGAAGCTGCGGACGCAGCAGCTGAATCAGGCCGCCAGAAGCAGCTTCAGAAAGAAGAGGATCTGGTCAGCTTCCTGAAAGAGCAGGGCATGGAGATTTACGAACCCGATCTCGCTGCGTTCCGCGATCAGGTACAGTCTATGTATCTGGACAGCGAGTTCGCTGGCTCATGGCCCGAAGGCGTTCTGGATCAGATCAACGCTCTGGGCAACTGAACCCAGTAAGACAGGGGAGGGAGAACCATAATGAAAGCCTTTATCAAGGGGTTCTCCCGACTGACCGAAGCGATTGCCGGCGGGATGCTGGCGGCAATCTTCCTTATCTTCCTTCTCCAAATTCTACTACGGTACTTCTTCACCCCAGCAGGCTGGACGCTGGAATTGATCGGCATTCTTTGGGTCTGGGTGATCTTCTTCAGTTGCGCTTTCATCGTGCGAGAACGTGATCACGTGAAGTTCGACATCATCTATCTTTCGGTGCCGATGCGCGTGCGGCAGGTCTTTGCGATGCTGGCCGCCGCAGCGATCGTGGTCGGTATGCTCTACAGCTTCCTTCCGACGTGGGACTACATCGACTGGATGAAAATCCGCAAGACATCGACTGTCCGCAATCCTTTCTCGGGTGAGAAGATACCGCTGCGCACAGTATTCTCGATTTACGCGGTATTCATGCTGGTCGTCGCAGCGCGCTACGCGTGGCTATTCTTCGACGTCATGCGCAATGGCCCACCAAAGACAGAGTTGGAACTGGTCGTTGGGTACAACGTGGTTGACGATCATCCCCGTGTCGACGTCGAAAAGGATGAGGAAGTTAAAAAATGAGTTTTGAACTTCTTTCCTGCCTGCTCGCTCTCTTTCTTCTGGCAGGCATCGGGACACCTATCGGCTATTCCATCCTTTTGGCCTCATTGGTGTATCTGGGCACGGCCGGACTGGACGTCGCCCTCGCGGGAGAGAAGATCCTGCAAGGCTTTTACAAAAGCACGATCCTGCTTGCCGTGCCATTGTTCATCGTCGCCGCGAATATCATGAACGCCGGGTCGATCACGGACCGTCTGCTGAACTTCTGCGTCGCTGCTGTCGGTCGTTTCAAGGGCGGCCTTGGACACGTAAACGTGGTAGCGTCACTGATCTTTTCGGGTATGTCCGGCTCAGCTGTCGCGGATGCCGCGGGGATAGGCAAGATAATCATTGAAATGATGACCAAAGATGGCCGCTACAGCCGGGGCTACTCAGCTGCAATTACGGCGGCGTCGGCAACGATCGGCCCGATCATTCCACCCTCGATCCCGATGGTTTTGTACGCGCTTGTTTCCAAAGCCTCTATCGGGTCGCTGTTTCTGGCCGGTATTCTGCCGGGCCTGATCATGGGCGTCGTTCTTATGGCGATGAACTATTATCTGGCCGGAAAGCGGAACTTTGCTTTGGAAGAACCTGTTCCACTGCGTGAATTGCCTGCAAAAACCGCCAACGCGTTCCCGGCACTGCTGATGCCCGCAATCCTGCTCTACGGCATATATGGGGGCGTCACCACTCCGACAGAGGCCGCCGCAGTTGCTGCATTCTACGCCCTGCTTCTGGCAGCGTTGTTCTACCGCGCGCTGACCTTCCGTGGCCTTTATCAAGTGTTCGTCGACAGCGCGCGCTCTTCCGCCGCCGTTGGGGTTGTGATCGGTGGCGCGTTCATCCTGAACTTCATCGTTATTCAGGAGCAAATCCCACAGTCGATCTCGGCACTGCTGGAGGGTTCCGATGTTAGCCCGATTGTGTTCCTGATCCTCGTAAATCTGCTGATCCTCGCGCTGGGATGCGTGTTAGACGCAACAACGATCATCCTGGTGATTGTGCCTCTGTTCATTCCGACCTGCGAAGCGCTTGGGATTGATCTGGTGCATTTCGGGGTGCTTGTCGTCGTGAACTCGATGATCGGTCTGATCACACCGCCCTATGGCATTCTGCTCTTTGTGATCAACGCCGTGACGGACATTCCGCTGCGCGAAATTATCTCGGAAATCTGGGCCTTCCTGGCGGTACTCATCTTCGCCTTGGTGATCATGATGCTGATGCCGGATCTGGTCCTGTGGTTGCCACGTATGTTTGGATATCAGGGATAATGTGCCTCTCGATTTCGACAACGTCGATCCCCGGTGATCTGGCCGAAAAACTAAGCGTTGTCGCTGACGCGGGATTCGGGGGTGTCGAATTACACGAACCGGACTTGACCGCTTTTGACGGGCCGCCTTCGCAAATTCGGAACATTACATCGGACCTCGGCCTGAAGATTTGCCTGCTGCAACCCTTCCATAACCTTGAAGGCCAGTCTGGCGGCGGACGGGAGCGCGCCTTTGATCGACTGAAGCGCAAACTCGACCTGATGAGCGAGTTGGGAACAGAATTGCTGCTCATCGGGTCTGCCTTCGAGGTCGATGTCGCTGCGACCGAAGAACAGGTAATCGCAGATCTTGGCGAGGCGACCCAAATCGCTAAAGAAATGGGGATGCGTCTGGCCTATATGGGCTTGCCATGGTCGGATCTCATCCACTCGGATGAGCAGGCGTTAGGCGTCGTTGAAGCTATCGACAGCCCTTATTTGGGGTTGGCCTTGAATTCCTTCTTCTCGCTTGCCGACGGGTCCAAACCAGCCCGCCTTCGGGACATTCCTGGAGATCGGCTGTTCCATGTGCAGCTATCCGATGCACCCCGACTTGAGATGGATATTCGCAGGCTCAAACGGCACTTTGGGCTTCTGCCGGGGCTTGGGTCACTGAACCTTGCGGGCTTTGTGCGGGTGTTGTCCCGCGCTGGGTACAAGGGGCCTTGGTCCATTGCGCGTGTCAATGAAGCAGCTCCTCAACCCGATGGCCTGATACTGGCCCGAGACAGCTACAGGTCGCTGGTGAACCTGTTAGATGAGGTTTCCCGGACCGAACCGGGAACAGATTTCGGTATCCCGGACCTGCCGGAACGCGTCTATGCGTCAGGCTTCGAATTCGTCGAATTTACAGCCGACGAAACAAGCGGCGCGCAGCTGGCAGATATGCTGTCAGCAATGTGTTTTCGAATGGAGCGAAAACACGTATCCAAGTCCGTCGAGCTGTGGCGGCAGGGCGCGATAAACATCGTCGTGAATACAGAAAAGGAAGGTTTTGCCCATTCGGCGTTCCTGGGTCACGGCCCCTCCGTTTGTGACATGGGGTTGCGTGTCAAAGATGCGGATCAGACGGTTCAGCGCGCGACCGCGTTGGGCGCGCCGAATTTCTCGCAGCCGGTAGGGACCGGGGAACTGGACATCCCGGCCATCCGAGGTGTTGGTGGAAATGTTGTCCACTTCATAGATGAGAAATCCGATCTGCATCGGGTTTGGGACATCGAGTTCGAGCCAGTCGCCAAGACCAAAGCCATCCAGCCCGCCGGTCTGCGCCGCATCGACCATCTGGCACAGACGATGCGTAACGATGAGATGCAAAGCTGGCTGCTCTATTACATTTCGACTTTTGAAATGGCAAAATCCCCGATCGTGAACGTTGCCGACCCATCGGGTGTTGTGCAAAGCCAAGCCATCGAAAGCCCCGAGGGCGAAGTGCGTTTAAACCTGAATGGTGCAGTTGGGCGCCGAACACTGGCGGCATCATTCCTTGAAGACGGTTTCGGAGCGGGCGTTCAGCACATAGCCTTCCAGTCGGACGACATATTTGAAACCTCAGCCCAATTGCGGAAGTCCGGCTTTCCCAGCCTGTCCATCCCAGAAAACTACTACGCTGATCTGCAAGCGACATTCGGGTTAAGTGAAGACCTGATCGCCCAATTGCGCAGGGATAACATTCTCTACGACCGCGCAGCGGGTTCCGAGTATTTTCAGATATACAGCCGACCTATCTTTAACGGCTTCTTCTTTGAAATTGTTGAGCGCCGATCTGGCTATTCCGGCTATGGCGCGCGCAATGCTGCGTTCCGATTGGCGGCCCAAGCGCGACACCACATGGCGGAAGGAACAACCTGATATGAAGGCCGCACTAATCGGACAAGGGATTTCTGGCTCCATGACGCCTGAGATGCACGAGGCAGAAGGTCGGGCGCAGGGCATCGATCTGAGCTACGGTAGGATCGACACTGCAAAAGAGCCATTTCGTGGAATGTCGGTCGCTGATTTACTGCATTATTCCGTTGAATTAGGCTGTGCGGCGGTCAACGTGACACACCCCTACAAAGCGTCGGTGATTGATCATCTTGATGAGCTTTCCAAGACTGCTGAGGAGCTTCAAGCTGTCAACGCGGTGGTTTTTTGTGACGACCGAATGGTTGGCTACAACACCGACTACATAGGTTTCCACAGTGCCTTCGGAGATTTTTTGGGATCATCGAAGACTGAAACGGTTCTCATGTTTGGTGCTGGCGGCGCGGGCAGTGCAGTCTCTTTGGCTTTGCTTGATTCAGGTGTTCGAGATTTGGAGATCATCGATCCTGACTTCCACCGAGCGCAGGCGCTGGTCAGTCGGCTAAAGGTCTTGCGTCCTTATACAAGGCTTCAGGGTTCCCCCTCAATTTCGTTGGATCGGGTCAAATTTGTGGACGGAGTGGTCAACGCAACACCGCTGGGGATGGACAAGTACCCCGGGTCGGTAATTGATCCATCATTGTTGCGGCCGGGTGCTTGGGTGGCAGATATCGTATATTTCCCGCTCGAGACACACCTTCTGAGCAGCGCCCGCACAACTGGTTTGAAAGTGATGAATGGTGCTGGAATGGCAGTTCATCAGGCTGCAGCGTCTTTTGAAATCTTCACCGGCTGTACCGCCTCAATCAGTCGCCTTCAAAGCGTTTTCGTTTCACTTCGTCAGCAGCGCATGAGCGAGTTTAGAGGTGCAACGGTATGACAAACGACGAGCAAGCCATCCGCCAATGGTGGCGCACATCCATCATCGACATGAAACCCGGCAAGATCGCGTTTCGTGGCAACGCCATAGAGGACTTGATCGGGAACGTATCTTTCCCGCAGATGATCTGGCTGATGGTGCGGGGTGATCTGCCCAGCGACGCACAAGCGCGCTTGTTCGAAGCTGCTTTGGTCGCAGGCGTGGATCACGGCCCACAGGCTCCCTCAATCGCGGCTGCGCGTATGGCCGCCACCTGCGGGGTAGGTCTCAACAATGCGATGGCGACTGCGGTGAACATGCTGGGCGACGTGCACGGCGGGGCAGGAGAGCAGTGTGCAGAGCTGTACTATGATATCGCAGTCCGCATGGATGCGGGAGCTTCGCTGAATGACGCTGTTCGGGATGGCTTGGACAGCTGGCGCGAGACGTACGGAAAGATCGTATCGGGCTTTGGTCACCGTTTTCACAAGCCTGTCGACCCGCGCGCGCCCCGGCTGATGCAACTTGTTCGTGATGCGGCAGATGATGGCACTGTTTCTGGCCGGTTTGCCGATATCGGAGAAGAGGTTCAGGCTGAACTCGGCCGTCAACGCGGTGGTCGGCCAATTGCCATGAATATCGACGGCGCGACAGCCGTGATCTTCTGCGAGCTTGGCTTTCCTGCGCCCTTATCACGAGGGCTGTTCTGCCTGTCCCGCTCGGTCGGAATACTCGCCCACGCCTGGGAGCAAATGGGGCAGGGCGGTCGGAACAAAGGGCCGATGCCCCCGAATTACTTACCCCTCTACGAAGACAGGAATGATGACATTTGAGACATCGAAATCCTTCCGGGTCGGCCTTATTGGCTGTGGTCGTATCAGCGATATCTATCTAAAAACGCTATCCAAATTCTCAAACGTCGAGGTCGCGGCCTGTGCAAGCCTTGATCCTTTTGAAAGCCGCGCCAAAGCGGATCAATACGGCATCGCCAAGGCCTGCGCGCCAGATGAAGTGTTTGACGATCCGACGATTGACTGCGTTCTGAATCTGACAATTCCGGCGGCGCATGCCGAAATCAGCCTGCGCGCGTTGGAAGCGGGCAAGCACGTTTATTCAGAGAAGCCGCTGGTTATGAATCGAACGGATGGTAAAGCGATCCTGCACATGGCCTCTGAAAAGGGGTTACTGGTCGGTTGCGCGCCCGACACATTTCTGGGCGGTCGCTGGCAGACCGTTCGGCGCTTGATCGACGAGGGTGCCATTGGCAAACCGACAGGGGTTTTTGCCCATGTCGGTACCCACGGGACAGAACGCCACAATCCCAACCCGGATTTCTACTATAAGGCGGGTGGTGGGCCCTTGCTGGACCTTGGGCCATACTACCTGACCGCCATGATCTGCTGCCTTGGTCCCGTTGACCGGGTCGCCGGAATGGCTCGGCGCACGTTCGACAAAAGGATGATCGAAAACGGCCCTCGCAACGGTGAATGGATGGATGTCGAGGTCGACACGCATTCCCTAAGCCTGCTTCAGTTCTCCTCCGGAGCTATAGGGTCGATGACCATGAGCTTCGACGTCTGGGACAGCGAAACGCCGCGGTTCGAGATCTACGGTGAAACCGGCACCATCAGTATCCCTGACCCTGACCCGGTTCACGGAGCCAACATCTTTCAGGGGGATGTCTGGTTGAAGACGCGGGAAACCTCGCGCTGGTCTCATCAGCCTCGTCCAACCGGCCGCGAAGACTGGCAGGTGATCGAAAACAAACACGGGTTCAATGAAGACAGTCGCGGGCTCGGCCTTTTGGATCTGGCCCTGGCTGCGCAAGAAGGACGCCAACCTCGTGCAAGTGGAGCGCTTGCCTACCACGTTTTCGAGGTCATGGATGCGATCGAGCGGGCGCCGAAATTTGGCGCCTATCAGACGATAGAAAGCCGTTGCGCGGCTCCGGAGCCTCTGCCGGTCGATTTCCTGAACGATGAGAGGACGGAGTTGGCGCATGCCGATTGAGACACTCGACTTTGCCCAGCCATTCTTTCGTGTCCAGCACATCACCGATGAAGACAGAGTATCGGTTGAGGGTCGCGCCATTGTTCTGAACCTTGGGCGGCTGGGTCTCTCAGTTGAGGATCAATCCATTGCTCCGCTTTCGTCCGTTATCGTGCAAGATAGCTCTCTAATCGGCGTGGAACGTGCAGTCATTGTCCACGGTTTCGACGCCCATGCCGATGAGAACGAGTTGTTCGCTTGGGTGAAAGATACATGGCCATCTGCCTTTGATGTTCGCCAAGAGGAGCGTCTGCGCGGTGTCAGCCACTACATGTCGCCAAAGGTCTACGTGGGTAACGTTGGACTGACCATGTACCATTCCGGTTCGGTTCCATTGAATGTCGGGTTGCACAAGGATCATCCGTTCTGTCCGGTACCAGGGTTCCGCGAAGTGCATACGCAAATCGTTGGCTTTGGCAAAATGCAGCAATGCCGCGAAAGGGACGTTGAAACCCTTTACCTCGAAGAGTTCATGGCCCCCGGCACGACGCACAAGCCGATGTATGACGCTGAAGGCAACTATCCCTGGCATCAATACGAGACGATTACCCCCAGCATCTTCATGGCTGTCGAGATATTGCCCGAAGGCGCATGGGTTCCCGGAATGGAGGTTCAGAATGGCTGAGAAGCTTCTACCCGACGACCTAAATTTCAACGGTCCGTTCCCCCGGCTGTCTCGCCGTTTACGGCTGGGCGTTGTTGGGGGTGGACGGATCTCGGTCACGCAAGCAACGGCTGCGCGGATGACCGACCGGTGGGAGGTCGCCGCAGGCGCGCTCAGTTCTGACGCAGCGCGCAGCAAGGCGCGTGGGGTCGAGTGGTTTCTGCCGGCCGACCGGTGCTATGCGTCATTCGACGAGATGGCACAGGCCGAGTCGGCGCGCCCGGATGGTGTGGACGCGGTGATGATCACCACCCCGAACCACGTTCATTTCGACGCGGCCAAAGCCTTTCTGGAGGCGGGCATTGACGTGCTGTGCGACAAGCCCCTGACCAATGAAGTCGCCGAGGCTGAGGGGCTTGAGGACATCACTGCGCGCACGGGACAGGTCTTTGCCGTCGGATATGCGATGTCGTGCTTTCCAGTGATCCGGCAAGCCAAGCAAATCGTGGCCGACGGAGCTATCGGTAAAATAAACCAAATCCACGTCGAGTTCATGCAAGACTGGATGACGCCCGAAGATGTGGCTGATGCGCCTCATGTAAAGTGGCGGCTGGACCCCAAGATTTCTGGTCCAACCAGCTGTGTCGGCGATATCGGCACCCATGCCGCGCATCTCGCCAGTTTTGTCTCGGGCTTGCCCTTGACCGACCTGCGGGCCGAGTTTCATGTCTGCGGCGCGCCAAAGCCTTTGGAAGACACGGTGTTGATGTTCACTCGTTACCAAAATGAGGTTCCGGGAACTTTGATGGCAACTCGACTTGCCCCCGGAAATCGGGGTGGGTTGCGGTTGCGGATCTTCGGGAGCGAAGGAGGTCTGGAGTGGGACTTGGAGAATTCAGAACAGCTGAAATTCAATCAGTTTGGTGAGCCGGATCGTATCATCAGCCGAGGTCACGGGCATGGTATGGGACCCGGTGCGGAACGTCTGATTCGTACCGCGCGCGGCTTCCCAGAAGGGATTATCGAAGCCTGGGCCAACCTCTATACGGAATTTGCTATGGCCGTAGCCGGGCGTCGGGATGGCGTAACCGTTCCGACCGATTGGCTTACTTATCCCAGTGTCGAACAAGGCGCAGACGGTGTCCGATTCATTGACGCCTCTGTGCGCTCTCACCAGTCCGGAGGGGGCTGGGTCACTCTCTAAGGCTCTGCCGACACGAATGTAAAACATGCCCGGGCCGTTGCCCGGGCGTTTTCATTTCCTTCCCAGCATTAAAAGTTGATATTTTATAAAATACCAGATATTTTTAACAACATGTGATGAAAGTAAGATTCGCAGGCACGTGGAGCTGTCGTTCATGGTGAAACCCGAAGAGGCCGGCGCAAGCCCCTCTCTCTATTCCTTGGCGCATCTGACGCTGATCGGCTGTACGCCGCCCGAGCTGGTCTATATCGCCGCCCGCGCCGGTTATGATGCCGTCAGCCCCCGGTTCATTCCGATGCATGTGCCCGGAGAATTCACCCAATCCCCAATCGACAAGGCGCAGGTGCAAGCCACCAAAACTGCTCTCTCTACCACTGGCTTGAAAGTCCTCGATGTCGAGCTTGCGCGCATCACCGAAGATGTCGATCCGCGCAGTTTTGAGCCTTCGTTGGAGGTGGGCGGGGAGCTGGGCGCCAAACGCATGATCATGAGCGCGTGGACCAACACCCGCGATGATCGTGACTTCCTGATCGACGTCTATTCTGAAACCTGCGAACTGGCGGCGCCCTACGGGCTAACAGTGGACTTGGAATTCCCAAGCTTCTCTCGCTTGCGCACTCTGGACGAGGCACTTGATATCGTCCGTGCCTCCGATCAGCCCAACGGCGGTATTCTGGTCGACACGCTCTACCTGCACCTCAGCCGCGTGGATCTTGGAGAGCTTTTGCACGTCCCTTCGGACCTGTTTCACTTCCTGCACATCTCTGATTGCCTGCCCGGCATCGCCGATACGCGCGAGGGCATGATCCAACTGGCCCGCGATGCGCGGCTCTATCCCGGCGAAGGCTGGATTGACTTCACTGGCATCATCGAACGGATGCCGCCCGTCGACTACTCCATTGAATTACCCAACCAAAGCCGCGTTGCCGAGTTGGGATATGAAGAACACGCGCGTCGCTGTCTCAGCCACGCCAAGCGAACATTCGGTGAGGCGCGGTCACAGCGTCGTATGCCCGATGCTGCAATTCTAAAACACCAAGAGGATCATCATGGGCAAAGAGCTCACTGAAAACGACCGACAACTCGCGGCCGATATGCTGGCACGCGCCCGCGCTGCCATGGCCGAGATCGAGGATTGGGATCAGGACAAGCTGGACCGCCTGTCTCAGGCAATTGCGTGGTATGCTGGGAACCAGAAGACCTTCACGCGTCTGGCCCAGCAAGGCGTGGACGAAAGCGGTATCGGAGATCGCGAAGGGCGTCCCGCGAAGCGTTTCAAGATTCACATGGTGCTCCGTGATGTCCTGCGCACTCCATCGACCGGTATCGTCGAAGTAGATGAGGAAAAAGGACTGGTGAAGTATGCCAAGCCTGCCGGTGTGATCGCGTCTCTGATCCCGATGACCAATCCGGCAATGACTCCTCCGGTAACCGGCGTGTCCGCCGCGAACGCCCGGAATGCGGTCATCTTCAGCCCACACCCACGAACCGCCCATACCACTTTTGAGATGGTTGAGGTCATGCGTGCTGCTTGCCGTGCTGCCGGTGCCCCCGAGGACTTGTTTCAATCCATTCGCAAACCGTCGATCCCATTGACGCAACATCTGATGGAGATCTGCGACTTGACTTTGGCGACGGGCGGCAAACCCATGGTCAAAGCGGCGTACAGTTCAGGGCGTCCAGCCTATGGTGTCGGCGCAGGCAATTCATCCATTGTCATTGATGAGACTGCCGATCTGGATATCGCCGCGCAGAATACCCGTATTTCAAAGACCTCCGACTTTGGGTCGGGCTGCTCGGCCGACGGCAACATCATCATCCAGCGTTCAGTTTACGACGATATGGTCAAGGCGCTTGAAGCCGAAGGCGGGTATCTGTGTTCGGATGAAGAGAAGGCCATGCTCGAAGCCGCCATGTGGGATGAGAAGGGAAACCGCACGTTCCCGACCATCGCCTGCCCGCCGCAACAAACGGCCAAGGTCGCCGGTTTTAGAATCCCCGAAGATCGCAAGTTTCTGATGGTTGAAAATCAGGGGAAAATCGGCCCGCAGCACAAGTTTTCGAAGGAAAAACTGACCACGCTGATGGCGCTTTATCACTTCGACACATTCGATGATGCGCTGGAAACGGTCAGCCAGATCTACAACACCGGGGGCAAGGGCCATTCCTGCGGCATCTACAGCCACAATGACGATCACATCGACCGGTTGGCGCGTCTGGCTCCGGTCAGCCGCATGATGGTTCGACAGCCTCAGTCCAAGGCCAATGCGGGTGCCTGGACCAATGGCATGCCTATGACCAGCAGCCTGGGCTGCGGCATCTGGGGCGGCAACATCACCAATGAAAACGTCACCATGAAACACATGATGAACTACACCTGGGTCAGCCGTCCCATCCCCGAGGATCGCCCCTCGGAGCCGGACCTGTTCGGTGAGTTCTACGGACAGGAGGTCGCGTGATGGACGGAGCGAAACTGGAAGGCAAAACCGTCGCCGAGCATATCGTCGACTTCCTTGAGCGTCGTGAGGTCAAACATGTGTTCGGTCTATGCGGCCACACGAATATTGCGGTTCTGGCCGCGTTGGCGGAAAGCCCCATCGATTTCGTCACCGTAAGGCACGAACAAATCGCCAGCCACGCGGCGGACGCTTATGCCCGCGTGACGGGCAAGGCCTCGGTGGTGTTGTCCCATCTCTCCCCTGGGCTGACCAATTGCGCCACCGGGGTCGCCAACGCGGCACTGGACTGTATCCCGATGGTCGTGATCGCGGGCGATATTCCTACGCACTACTACGGCAAACATCCGCATCAAGAGGTGAACCTGCACGCAGACGCCGCCCAGTGGGAGATCTATCGCCCCTTTGTCAAACGCGCTTGGCGGGTAGATCGGGCAGACCTGATGGCCGAGATTCTGGAAAAGGCGTTTCACCTCGCCGAAAGCGGCCAGCCCGGGCCGGTACTGGTCAATGTCCCCATGGACATCTTTTCCGAGGTGATCCCCTCGGACAGCTTCGACCGTATCCGCGACAACACGCGCGCGCTCAAGAAACCGTCGATTGATGACGAGACAGCGCGAGAGATTGTCGAAGCGTTGGCTAAAGCCGAAAACCCTGTCGCTTATGTCGGTGGCGGTATCCTTCTGGCACAGGCCAGCGAAGAGTTGCGAGAATTCGTTGAACATATGGGCCTTCCAGTCGCGCATTCCCTGATGGGTAAAGGCGCGTTGCGAGACGACCACCCGCTTGTGCTTGGAATGACCGGGTTTTGGGGCACTGAGCTGGTCAACCAGTCCTGCCTGAACGCCGACTACATCTTTGCGGTGGGAACCCGGTTCAAAGAGGCCGATTGTTCCAGCTGGTATCCCGGCTATACGTTCAATATTCCCAGCTCAAAGGTCATCCATATCGACATCGAACCGCAGGAAATCGGCCGTAATTATCCCACCGAGATCGGCGTCGTCGCGGACGCAAAGGCCGCTTTGCGCGTCCTCAAACGGGTCGCCCGCGAGATGTATCCGGACGGCTTCAAACGCCCCGCGCTGGAGCAGAAGATCGCTGACTTCCGGACGGACTTCAAAGCGCGCAACGTGGAAATGGCGACCTCATCGGCCTTTCCGATGATGCCCGAGCGCATTCTGGCAGATACCCGCAAGGCACTGCCCGAGGATGCCATCATCACCACGGACGTTGGGTGGAACAAGAACGGTGTCGGACAGCAATTTAATATCCTTACCCCCGGTTCAATCCTGACCCCGGGCGGGTTCGCGACGATGGGCTTTGGCCCTCCTGGCGCGATCGGCGCGAAACTGGCAGCACCTGACCGAGTCGTACTAAGTTTGGTTGGCGATGGTGGTTTTGGTCAAAACCCCTCGATGCTGGCAACGGCGGTAGAACTTGATCTGGGCATTATCTGGCTGGTTATGAACAACAACGCTTTCGGCACTATCGCGGGCCTTCAAAAGGCGCATTATGGTCTGACATATGGGACCACGTTCCCTGGATCAGCCGCCGCACCCGCAAACGGACCGGGTTATGCAGATATTGCAAGAGCTTATGGTGCAGAAGGGCACAGGCTCAGTGCTGCTGATGAATTGTTGCCCGCATTGGAAGCGGCAATCGCCAGCGGCAAACCAACCGTTCTTGATGTCCCAATGATCAACAACCCAACACCAACGACCGGACATTGGAACATCTTGGACATATACTCGCCGGACAAAGAGGTATCTCACGTCGCGACTTGACGAAACTGGGCGCGTTCAGACGCGCCCAGTTTCTTGTGTCAATGCTCATCCGTGTTCGAGCAAATATCAACAGCTCCGTCGCGGCGTAGGTTCTGGACCCATTAATTTTGTTGCCGCCATCTCGGCTGCGTGATTCAAACCCCTGAGTTTCAGGGGTGTATCATGAGCAATCTATTCTGGTTGACCGACGAGCAGAT